>JAGLWO010000521.1 GCA_023133395.1 Candidatus Cloacimonadota bacterium
CAGGTTAACAATGAAAAATTAACTTCAGAGAAACTTAAATCTAACTTTTCTAAGGAAGAGTGGAAAAATATGAGTAATGAAGAAAAGCGTGAATTTGTGCAGGACTGGATACAATTAACTTTGCTTGCTCAAGAAGCTGACAGGCAAAATATATCCAATATTCCTCAAATAGAATCTAAAATAGAAACTGCAGAAAAAACGATTAAATCTAATGCTTTAATTGCTCAGAAATTATCTGATATTGAAATCTCTGAAGACGAATTATTCAATTATTATAAGATCCACAAAAGCAGATTCCAAACAAGCTCAATTGAATATAAAGTCCAAAGGATATTTACAACCGATAAATCAAAGATTGAAGAAATACGTAAGGAAATACAAAAAACATCCTTTTCTGAAACTGCAAAAAAGTATTCAGAAGAAAAATCCGGGAAAAATGGTGGTTATATAGGTTTTATATCTAAAGATAACGCAGATAAATCTATCTGGGATGCAATAAAGTCATTAAAAAAGTATCGATTTAAAACTGTTAAAACAGATAGGGGTTATTACATACTCAGATATTATGACACAAGAAAGGTTTATGAAGACAGAGCATTCCTGGAAGTTATTGATGAAATCAGAGAAAGTGTACAGAAAAACAGAAAGGAAGAAATATTCGATAACTTAATAAAAGAATTAAAAAAGAAATCTGAAATTTCGATTTCTATATAAATAATCGGAGTTATAATGAAAAAAGGATTAGTGATATTAATTGTAGTTTTAGTTATCAACTTCAGTCTATTTGCGGAAATTGTTGGTGAAATCATAGCCAAAGTTGGTAGGGAAATAATTCTACAGAGCGATCTTGATAAAAGAATACAACAAATCGATGCAGCTGGAATGTTCTCCCCAGAGATTACTAAATCTGATATACTAAATGACATGATCGAATCGGAGATAATTCTTCAAAAAGCAAAGCAGGAAGAATATGAAATTGATGAAGAACAGATAAAAGCAATGGCAGAAAGTCAGATTAAACAGATTGCTTCCCAATTTCCATCTGAATTTGAATTCAAAAAGGAACTTAGAAGTACTGGTTTAACTGTTCTGGATTTGAAAGAATATTACACTCAAATGATAACAGAACAAACCTTAAAAGAGAAGATAATTCAAAACAAAATAAAAAATAAGATTCATATAACAGAAGTTGAAGTTGAAGATTACTACAATGAACATAAAGATGAAATTCCGCCACGTCCTGCAATGGATCAAATTGGTATGATAAAGCGAACGATAAAACCCGGTAAAGAAACAAACAATAAAGCGTTGGCAGAGATAAATAAATTGCGAGACAAACTTATTGAAGGAGCAGATTTTACAGAAATTGCAAAAGAGCGCAGCGATTGCCCATCAGGTGCATCAGGAGGGGATCTTGGCTTTTTCGGTAGGGGAACAATGGTGAAAACTTTTGAAGAAACAGCTTTTAATTTGATGCCTGGAGAAATCAGTGAGGTCATAAAAACAGATTTTGGATATCATATTATAAAAGTAGATGAGAAGAGGGAAGATGAAGTAAAAGCCAGCCATATTCTTAAAAAGATTGAGCAAACAGAAGAAGATGTTCAAGCTACAATTAAGTTAATGGAAAATTTATTAGATAGATTAAATAAAGGTGAAGATTTTTTTGAAATAGCAAAAACATATTCCGAAGATGATTCAACTGCAGTCAAAGGTGGTATTATAGGAGAATTTCCGTCAAATAATTACCCTGAGTTTTATAAGGAATATTTTGAAGGTATAGGATACGGAGAATATTCTTCTTTAATCAGAGAAGAAAACGACATATATATTTTTGCCAAACTGAAACAGATTACTGAACGACCTTATCGATATGAAGAATTATATGATAAACTTAGAGAATTAGTTATTTCTAAGAAAGAAATGCAACTATATGAGAATTGGATTAAAGAACTGATTCAGGAAACCTATATTGAAATTCTTCTGGAAGAGTAGTTAATACTAATCTCTGGTTTGTGAGCTTGTTTAATGAATATATCCATTTTCTTTTCTACACTTTTCGGGGTGGGTTATTTTCCAAAAGCACCCGGAACAGCAGGAACATTGTTAGCTGCAGCAGTGTATTTTCTTTTGCCTGACAGGTGGTTTGGAAATGGTTTTTATGTTTTGGGATGCGTTCTATTTCTAAGTTTGATTTCTGTTTTTGTTATTTCAAAAGCTGAAAAAAGACTTGGTCATGACAGCAAGAAAATAGTTTTGGATGAATTCTTTGGTTTTTTTTTTGCTGTTATTTTTCTTCCTAAAACACTTTTTGTGATTATTATGGTTTTTTTTCTTTTCAGGTTTTTTGATATTTTAAAACCTGTTCCTGTGAATATATTACAGAATCTTCCAGGGGGATGGGGAGTAATGGCAGATGATGTAATGGCAGGAATTTACACGAATATTTTCCTGCAGGTATTAGTTAGGATTTTTCCGAATTTAATAAGATAGAAGGAGATAATTTATGTTTAATGTATTAATTGAAGCTGGAACACAAACAGCAAAACCACAACCGAATATTTTTGCTCAACTATTCCCGTTTATTTTGATGTTTGCAATTCTTTATTTTCTTATTATTCGACCACAGAGGAAGAAACAGAGAGACCATCAAACAATGTTGGGCAATTTGAAAATAAATGATGTTGTTGTTACAAATGGTGGAATTATTGGCAAAATAGTGAATATTAAAAAGGATAAAAATACTATTGTAATACGAGTTAATGAGACCGCAAAAATAAAAATTGAATTTCAAAAAGGTGCAGTTGTAGGTATATTAAGTGAGGAAAAGAAAAGCTAAAATTCTACCCATAAAGATCTACGGAGACAAAACACTCCGCAGAATTGCTGAACCTGTCGAAAAGCTCACTGATAAAATCAAAGATTTTATTGCCGACCTCACTTTTACAATGTATGAAAAAGAAGGAGTTGGTCTTGCAGCTCCTCAGGTTGGCAGGTTACTCCGCATCTTTGTTGTCGATCCATTTTGGTTCACAGAGGGGAATGAAAAAAAGCCTGTGGTTCTTATAAACCCAAAATTTCTTGAATTTGAAGGTCAAATTGAATCTGAGGAAGGATGCCTTAGCTTTCCAGATATTTATGAAAAGGTCATGCGTGCAAAAAAAGTTGTTATTGAGAGTCTGGATGAGAAGGGTGAAAAGGTTCGTTACGAAGCTGATGAACTTTTTGCCAGAGTTCTACAACATGAGTACGACCATCTTGATGGAATATTGTTTATTGATAAAATGTCGAAATTAAGAAAAATGTTTATAAAAAAAAAATTGAATGTACTGGAAAAAACAACTAATAAAGATGGTGTAAATATCGGCTAAATGAAACTAAAAAGAATTGTTTTTATGGGAACTCCTCAGTTTGCCATTCCTACCCTGGAACTTTTAGCTAAAACCAGATTTTGTCCGGTTATTTGTATAACTCAACCAGATAAACCAAAGGGAAGAAAACAGAGGTTAACATCTCCGGAAGTTAAGACTAAAGCGCTGAAATTAAATATTCCAGTAATTCAACCTGAAGATGTAAACTCAACAGAAATGATTTCGAAATTAAAGGAAATAAATCCTGATATTATTATAACAGTTGCTTATGGTGGCTATTTGAAAAAGGAGATTCGGAAACTTCCAAAATTTGGTTGTATCAATATTCATCCTTCACTCCTGCCGAAACATCGGGGACCTGCCCCAATAAATTATGCTCTGTTCAATGGAGATAAAACCACAGGTAATACTGTCTTCAAAATAACAGCAAAAATGGATTCAGGACCAATAGTTCATCAAAGCGAAATTAATATTGAAGATAATGAAAACTATACAGAACTTTATGAGCGTCTTTCAAAGATTGGAGCTGAAGACATCCTGAAAGTCTTAGAAACTATCGAAAAGGAAGGCCTTAACACAATTTCCCAGGATCATTCAAAAGCAACTTTCAGTCATAAAATAATGAAAGAAGACACATATATAGATTGGAGTAAACCTGCAAAAGAAATAAGAAATAAGGTGCGAGGGTTATCTGAAACTCCAGGAGCTGTAGCTTCGTTTAGGAATTTAAGTATAAAGATTATTGAAGTGGAGATTTTGAATAAAAAGACAAATTTGATTCCTGGAGATATTATCGAGGTCATTAAAAACAAAGGGATAGTTGTTGCAACAGCTGATAATGATATATTATTAAGGAGAGTCCAGCCATCCGGGAAAAAGATTATGACATCACATGCATTCAGTTTGGGAGCAAGAATAGAATCAGGAGAAAAGTTCAACAATGGATTTTGAAATCAAAACAAGAGGGAAAGAGCTTTTCTTAGCACTGTCAACAGTAACCCTCATCTTAATGATGGTGATAACTACAGTTCTGTGGTGGTTTGTTTCACCCAGACTTCATGAAATAAGTGAACTTTTGGCGAAATTGTCTCTAACAGCATTAAGGATATTCTATTTTGTTTTAGTTTTTGGAACGGTTTTTGTTTATCTTACTTCATATTTTGAAAGGAACTTCTTAATAGCCCGTTTTGCTGTTCGTTCTTTTATCAGAATACTCTATCCAATAACTGTGTTCCTTGGACGGATTTTTGGAATATCAAAAGAAAGATTAAGGGAATCGTTTGTATATCTCAATAATTCGTTCATAAAAGCGATAAAGAAAAGATTTGATTCCCACGAGATATTAATTTTGTTACCACATTGCTTGCAATGCACTGAGTGTGGAATTAGGATTACTGTTGATATTCATAAATGCCAGCAGTGCGGGAAATGCGATATTGGCGAACTAACGAAACTTGCTAAGAAATATAATATTCCACTTGCAATTGCAACAGGAGGAACATTAGCCCGAAAAATTATTGTGGTTCACAAGCCAAAATTTATTATTGCTGTTGCCTGTGACCGTGACCTGGTTGATGGCTTGCGTGAGGTTTTTCCAATACCTGTTTACGGTGTGTTGAATGAACGTCCTGAAGGACCATGTGTAAATACTAAAGTAGAAGTAAAGAAAATAGATTTAGCCTTAGAAAGTTTGCTTAGTAAATCATGATAAAAAAAAGAGAAAAAAAGAAATTTAAACGTAAAAATATTAAGATTCAGAATATTAAAATCAATGATATAGAAAAATTTGAAGAAGAAGATATAATTGAGGAAAAACGCGCTGAAAAAAAGATTATCGAGAAGGGAAAAATTAGTAAGAAAGCTAACCTTGAACTGAAGAAAGGACGGATTCTCGAAGTTAAATCAAACTACCAATGCTTGGTTGGTGTAGAAAACTCTAAAGTAGCATGTTCCCTAAGCGGAAGATTAAAACAGTTGAATTTAAAAACGCGAAATATTGTTGCAGTTGGTGACTATGTAAATGTTGATTTTTCAGATATCCCCAGAATTGAGGAAACAATACCCAGAAAAAATTCTCTCTCAAGATTTTCAGAAGATGATTTTCAAACTGAAATTATCATAGCTGCAAATATAGACCAGGTTGTTATTACCTCTTCTTTCAAAGAGCCGAAACTAAGTTTTGGCTTAATAGATAGATATATTTGTGCTGCTGAAATAAATGAAATAATCCCCATCATTTGCATAAATAAGATAGATTTGGCTGATAATCTGGAAGTAGTAAAAATGAAAATGGAATTTTATAAAAGGAACAACTTTATAATAATCTACACGTCAGCGGAAAAAAAATATGGCATTGAAGAACTCAGGGAAATATTGAAAGGCAAAGAAACAGTTTTTTCAGGTCATTCTGGTGCAGGAAAGTCATCTTTGATCAATCTTTTGCAACCTGGAATGGATTTAAGAGTAGCAGAGATAAGTGGTTATAGTAAGAAGGGTATTCACGTGACGAGCAGTGCGCGATTACTTGAGTGGAATTTTGGAGGATATTTAGTTGACACTCCCGGAATAAAAACCTTTGGTTTACGCAGAGAAGATAAAGATAAGATTACCAGAGTATTTCCCGGGATTTCTGAATTAGTAAAGGAGTGTAAATTTAAAAATTGTACCCACACTCATGAAAAAGATTGTGAAATTAAAAAGGCTATTGAAAAAGGATATTTTCCAGTAGAACGATATGATTCTTATGTAAGAATTTTTGAATCTTTATAATGAGGAATGAAATATGAAAAATTTTGGAATATATTTTAACCCGCATTTTTTAGAAAAGAAATCAATATTCGATTTACTTAAAAAACTTCATGAAACCAAAGACTTATGCTTCTATAAATTTCCCGAACAAAAAGAACTTTTACCGGATTTTATTAGTTGTATAAAAGAAATGAAGAAATCGAATTTGGATTGTATACTTTCTTTTGGAGGAGATGGCACATTTTTACGAGCAACACATCTTTCGCTGGAAACAGAAGCACCACTTCTGGGGATTAATGTTGGAAAACTGGGATTCTTATCAGAAAGCAGTATTGCAGAGTTGGAAAAATCTATAGATGATCTAAAAAACAATAAATTCAAAGTTCAGAAACGCATGCTACTTAAAGCGATTTTGAAACGTAATAACAAAGTTATTTTTTCTTCATTAGCTTTGAATGACGCAGTAATCCATAAAGGCGAAACCCCACGATTAATTGATCTCAGATTTTATTGTAATAGACGTTTTGTGGTTGATACCCGCTGTGATGGAATTATCATTTCAACACCCACCGGCTCTACAGCATATTCACTTTCAGCAGGAGGTCCTATCCTTTCTCCTGTAATGGATGCAATTATTGTTGCACCTTTAAACCCGCATGTTCTCACTGTCCGTCCAATGGTGTTTTCTTCAGAGGATAAGCTTAGTGTCAAAATGAAATCTGCTGAGGGAGAATGCGTTCTACAGCTTGACGGTAAAAACAGCTATACTCTTATTGAGGGAGACGAAATAATGGTTACGTCTGCATCGAGAAAGGTTAATTTCATTAAATTGACGAATAAAACCTTTTATCAGATTTTAAGAAAGAAACTGCATATGGGAAAAAAATGATAAAAAGCCTTAAACTCGATAATTTTATTATAGTAGAAAAGTTGCAGCTTGATTTTAATATAGGTTTACAGGTTTTGACTGGTGAAACAGGTGCAGGCAAATCGATCATTGTAGGCGCTATAAATGTTATTCTTGGCAGCCCGATTCTTCCCGGGATGTTATTTGATGAATTAAACCCTGCTTACCTTGAAGTTACTTTTGATATAGATAAAGACAATAAACCTTTCTTGGAACTACTTCAGAAATATGATGTGGATACTTCTGAAAATGAGATATTTCTAGTTAAGGAAATAGGAACAAACCTCCGTGGAAAAAGTTATCTAAATGGTCGCAGAATATCAAGTGCTATTGTAAAAGAGTTCCGTGATGTTTTGCTGGACTTTCATAGCCAGAGAGACCAGCAAAGACTATTCGATAGGGAATACCAGCTTGAAGTTCTGGATAAATTTGGGAATCTGATCTCTAAAAGAGAAGAATTTGAATCTAAATTCAAAGAAACTGAATCAAAAATCAAGAAACTAATAAAATTGGAAAAACACGAAAAAGAACTTTTCGAAAAAATGAGACTCTACGAATACCAGATAAAGGAAATTGAAGGAGAGAACCTTAACATTGGAGAAGATGAGAAACTCCAGACCGAACTGAATTTACTGACAAACGCAGAAGAAATTTTAAATCATGTTTCACGGATGGAACAGTTAATCTATGAAAATGAAAGTTCAGTTTATGATACAATAAATACGTTTATAGCACAGCTTTCAAGGTTTGAGGAAGATAATTCACATATCAAGAAAGCGGTTTCTTCACTTCGTGAATCTCTAGCAAATCTAGATGATTCGGTTTCCGAAATACGGAAACTTCAAAATATTATTGAGATAGACAGTACACGAATGGAAGAAATTCAGGAGAGATTGAACAGCATTAATTCGCTTTGTTTAAAATACAAAAGAAACATAAAAGAAATATTGGATTACCTGGATGAAATAAAGGAAGAAATTGCTACTTTCTCATCAAGTCAGAATAAAATAAAACAGCTCCAGCAGGAAATTGAAACAGACATACGGATGATAAAAAAAATGGCTGATACGCTGACTGAATGTAGAAAGAAAACTGCCCTGAAATTTGAGAAGGAAATTGATTCGAGCATAAAGAAATTAGCTTTACCAGAAGCCAGAATAAAGATAAAATTTGACAAAGTAAGCAACACTAAAGATTTTACAGCTAAGTTGGATGGATTAAGTGTTGCAGGACAGGATGAAATTGATATTTATTTTTCAGCAAACAAAGGTGTTAAATTGCAGCCTTTCAGATTTGCAGCATCTGGAGGAGAATTATCCAGATTCCTTCTGACGATAAAGAAAATTCTGTCGGACAGACTGGATAGGAGAGTGATAATTTTTGATGAAATTGATTCAGGTATAGGTGGCCGTACATCTGAACTCCTGGCTGAGTTTATTCATAACATTGGGAAATTTCATCAAGTTATTTGCATAAGTCATTTACCCCATATTGCGGCTTATGCAGACAGGCATTTTGCAATAGTTAAAAGAAGTGGAGTAAAGACTTCAAAGGTTGAAGTAAATGTTATTAGTAAGAATGAGAGACGTGAAGAAATCGCTCGTATGCTTTCTGGTTCTAATACAGAATTAGCATTAAAGCACGCAGATGAATTATTAAAAAATAAAAGAGGAGTTGGTTAAATGTTTAGAATAAGAAGAGACAGTAAGTATATTGTTATTATTGTTGTTATTGCATTATCTGTTTATTTAGGTCTAAGAAAATCAAACTTAAAAAATATTTTTATTCAACAGAGAGTCAGTGTAGATACATCGGTAGCACAGAAAATATTCGAAAGCTCATCTAATATTAGAAAGTTGAAAATGACGTATAATGTCGAAGAGCTGGTCGATATTAATTCGTTTCTTGCAGAAATTCTTGAATATGAAGATACCTCAGCCAAATATTCTGATTCAAAAGGTTCTTACCATTTACTTGTTTTTGAGTTTCATAATACTAATTTTAATGAAATAATGATGAAATTAAGACAGGTTAATGGTTTAGATTCTGAAAATATTCAGTCTGCTTCTACAACTCTATTCAGTGCGAATATTGAAGAAAACCTTAAGAATAATCAACTGGCAAAAAAGAGAGTTCAGGAATTAATGAATAAATCAACGTCAGATGAAAAAATTGCTCGATTAAGCTCACAACTGGAAAAAATCCAGACAAAAATCGATAGTTTAAAAAACCAGAATGAAATCCGAAAACATAACTCTGAATATGACCTGGTTATGCTTACAGCAGTGAAACAGGTGAGTGATGGTGGACTAAAGAAAAGCTTGAGAGTGTTTGTAGTGACTACATTTGTTGTACTCATCGCTCTTATTATTGGCTTAATAATTTTCTATTATATCACTGTATTGTTGATAAAACTTATGGCAGCAATGGGAATTAAAACTGCAAGAGCCTCGGCTTCAGGCTATGGTTACAGTTACAGACGACGTCCGTATGGCAGACAGGTAAAGAAAATTTATAAAGACGAAGATGGGAAAACAATAAAAGAGGAATAAATTTTATTAGGAAGGTTTTAAATGGATACATGGTTGATATGGGTAGCTATTGGAATTATTTGCATTATAATCGAGATATTTACACCAGGCTTCTTATTTATGAGTTTTGGTATTGGTGCAATAATAACAGGAATGGTTTCGCTTGTACTTAAAAATGTCCCACTGCAGATACTGGTTTTTGCGGTTATCACATTTATGGTTTTTATCAGTTCGAGAAAACTCAGCAAAAAATTAATTTCCAAATCTTCTGAGGAGACAAATATCTATGCTTTGAAAGGAAAGAAAGGATTCGTAGTAAAAGAAATTCCAGAAGATGGTAGAGGATATGTAAAAGTTGGTGGTGAAGAATGGTCAGCAGTTTCCGAGGATGGGGAAAAGATAGAAAAAGATGAAAAAGTAATAATCATTAAAGTTGAAGGAAATAAACTGATTGTTTCTCAAAAAGAAGAAATACAAAAGGAGGAAAAGTGACGATAATTTTTATTATTTTAGCAGTATTAGTCCTAATATTAATTTCAAAAGGTCTTGTTGTTATAAAACAAGCACAGGTTATGATAATCGAAAGACTTGGAAAATATAATAGAACTCTGGAAAGTGGTCTTCATATAATCTGGCCAGTAGTAGATAAGTCGCGTCAGATAAACTGGCGGTATGTTAAAACAGATTTTAAGGGAAATAAGTATGTCCAGATAAAAACTGAAAGCAGGATCGATCTGCGAGAAACCGTGTATGACTTTCCCCGTCAGAATGTGATCACCAGCGATAATGTAACAATTGAGATTGACGCACTTCTCTATTTTCAGGTTACAGATCCAGTCAAAGCCACTTACGAAATAAACAACCTGCCAAATGCGATTGAGAAACTAACTCAAACCACTTTACGTAATGTTATCGGAGAATTGGAATTGGATAAAACATTAACTTCACGAGATACGATTAATACAAAACTTCGTGAAATATTAGACGATGCAACCGATAAATGGGGAGTGAAAGTTAACCGCGTTGAACTTCAGGATATTAACCCTCCACAGGAAATCAAGATAGCAATGGAAAAACAAATGCGTGCTGAGCGTGACCGACGTGCTAAAATTCTTGAAGCTGAAGGAGAAAAAAGGTCTGCAATATTGGTTGCAGAGGGTGATAAAGAAGCAAAAATTAAAAGAGCAGAAGGGGAAGCACGAGCAAAAGTTGTAGTTGCAGAAGCTGAGGCAAAGGCAATCAAAGAAATCTCCCAGGCTGTTAAAACTACAGGTACAGACCCGGCTCAATACCTGCTTGCTGTTAAATATATCAAAGCATTTAACGATATTGTCCAAAAGGATGATAAAACTGTTGTTATTCCTTATGAAGCATCAGCTATGCTTGGTTCTATAAAAGCTTTGGAAAAAGTTTTTAAAAGTTAGAATAAAAATAAATTTATACATTTTCAAAGACGCAGATATTTGCGTCTTTTTTATA
>JAGLWO010000522.1 GCA_023133395.1 Candidatus Cloacimonadota bacterium
CCCCAGAAATCAAATTCTTCTTCTGCTTCTTTGGTTTCATCTAATTGTGAATAGAGTGCATCGAGAGTTCCTACTACTGCTTCTTTGGCGAAAATTCCCGTGAACAACCCAACTGTAGCTGGCCAATTATTGCTTGAAATGCCCATAGGTTTGAAAATCGGAGTAATGCTTTTCCCGATACTGCTGAGTATAGAATTTTCTGAATCCTCATTACCAAAGCTGCCATCCGTTCCAATAGAATTCAGGAAACTGAGAACGATAACCACGATGATGATCACTTTTCCAGCTCTTAACAAAAAGGTTTTCAATCTCTGCCAGGTATGGAGCATAATTCCATTAAAAGTAGGAATATGATAAGGAGGAAGCTCCATCACAAAAGTTGAGGTTTCTCCCTTGAGAATGGTTTTTTTGAATATCAAGCCGGAGATAATGGCAAGAATAATCCCGGTGGAATATATTGTAAAGACGACAATTCCACCACTTCTCGGGAAAAACACACTTGCAAAAAGAATATAAACAGGCAGTCGCGCACCACACGACATAAACGGATTTATAAGAATCGTCAGGATTCTGTCGCGGTTGTTTTCCAGCGTTCTGGTTGCCATTATTGCCGGCACATTACAACCGAATCCAACCAGCATCGGGATAAATGCTTTTCCGGGAAGACCGATAAAACGCATAAACCTATCCATCACGAAAGCTGCTCTGCTCATATAACCGGAATCTTCCAAAATGGAAAGGGAAAGAAACATAAAGAAAATGGGAGGAATGAAAGTGGCAACTGTTTGAATACCGCCACCGATACCTGCAGAGAAAAAGGTCACCAGCCAGTTTGGTAAGTTAAGCGAAGTTAGAAGATTTCCCAGTCCGTCAACAAAGATGGTTCCCATAAATATATCGAAAAAGTCTATAAACGGTGCTCCCACATTGATAGTGAGCATGAACATTAGATACATAACTCCAAAGAAGATGGGAATTCCAAGAAAGCGATTTAGAACAACCTTATCGATATTGTCGGACACGGTTTTCCTGATTTGATCATGACGATGAACTACATCGCGGGACAACCCATGAATAAAGCCATAACGTTCATCTGCAATTATGATATCGATTTCATCACCTACGTGTTTTTCTATTCTTGCACTTTCATTTGAAACCAGTTCATTTAATTTATTGTTTGTTAATTGAATCGCCAGTTCGTCCGCTTCTAGAAGTTTTATTGCTAACCAGCGGGAATCTACTTCGTGTTTTTCGGCAAAGGGTGCTGTTTCATCCAATATTTTCAAAATAGCATCTTCAACCACAGAATCATAAAAAACCCGGGTTTTAGAAACCTCGTTTTTCTCTGCAGCAATATTTATTGTGTCTTTAAGTTTTTCCAGACCCTGTTTTTTATTCGCTACCATTGGAATCACGGGACATCCTAAGTGAGTTTCAAGATGTTCAACCTCGATATGTATTTTCCGCTGTTTGGCAATATCCATCATGTTTAAAGCAACAACAACCGGGATTTTCATTTCCAGAAGTTGCGTGGTGAGGTAGAGGTTTCTTTCCAGATTGGTTCCATCAACAATATTCACGACCAGATCTGGTTTGTCCATTAAAATGTATTCACGAGCAATCTTTTCATCTAAAGAATAGGCAGAAAAAGAATAAATGCCTGGCAAATCGATTACTTCAATTTTATAATCTTTATGCTTATATTCTCCCTCGATTCGTTCCACGGTTACGCCTGGCCAGTTTCCCACTCTTTGTTTTGATCCGGTGAGAGTATTGAAGAGTGTAGTTTTACCGCAGTTTGGATTTCCAGCTAAAGCAATTGTTATCTTTTTCATTTTAAATTTCCTCCACTTCTAATGCATCAGCTTCTGCTTTTCTCAGGGTTAGATTAAATCCTTTTATTTTGATTTCTATCGGATCACCCAAAGGTGCTTTTCTAGTAACAGAAAATTCAGCTCCTTTGACCAATCCCATTCTCAGAAGCTTTTCCCGGTAGTGTCTATCCTTTGTGGTATAGCCGATAACTTTAACATTTGAACCCACTTCAATGTCTTTAAGTTTCATAAATTCTCCTTTAATTGCATTTGATAATCATTCTCATTTGAAATAGAAAAAATTTTCTTAAATTCATTTTTTTCGGCATTTATTACAAATTCCTTTTGCGCCAATGTTAAATTCTTTTATATTGAAGTTGTGCTTTTTGGCTAGTTTATTCAGAATATTCTCTGTTTCTTTACTTTCAACTTCGATTATTTTTCCGCATTTTTCACAGATGAGATGAAGATGTCGGTTATGACCGTAAGTGTGCTCATAATGGTCTTTTGCTAGACAACGTAGAGATTGTTTTATCAGACCTGCTTCGACCAGAAGTGGTATAGTTCGATATATAGTTGCCCTGGAAACATCCTTGTGTTTTTTTCGGATTTGGTCGTAAAGTTCATCAACATTGAAGTGTTCATGGGTTGCAAAGACAGTATTCAAAATGATCTTTCTGGGTTTAGTCAGCTTCAAACCTTTGGAGACCAGGTATTTTTCAAAAACCAGATTTTCGTTTCCCATACTACCTCTGAATTAAAAATTTTTATCACAGGCAAGAAGAAAATAATCTGGAAATATCTGTCAAGATAAAAATTGAGAATGAGATTTATTCTCAGAATTAACTTAAAGTAAAGTTTCTCTCTGATTTTCTTTTAATTGCCTAAGGCATATGATCAATCACTTCATTTGCAAACGTTAAATAACTTCCCATTAGATTTGCAGTCAAACAGGCATGGACAGGTAGAATTCCAATTACATCTCCAACTTTAAATTTTTCGAAATGCTCATCCGGAGCTTTAATAATTCCATGTTCCTGGGAAAGAGATGAAACATACATTCCCTCCAGCGGTGAAGACCAACCCTTGTTTCCAAGTTCTATTATTAATCCAAAAAGTCTCTCTCCTTCTTCATTTAGAATATATTCTTTGGAGAAATGTACAACACCACCATAAACTATGATTTTGTTTCGTTCTTTATATTTTGCTACAATAGGGCAGGCAACACAAAGTGCGATTTGGTCGATAGCACAGGAACCAAACTGATTTTGCATCAGATCATAGAAAACAAAGTTCCCGGGACGGATCTCATCAATTCCATCAAAATTATCCATTAAAGAACAACTGGGGGTGTCTCCTATTGAGACTATTAAATTTGGGAAAGTTTTAAAATAATGCAATTTAAGTTTCTGCATTTTATGCAAACAATCATTATGAATAGCTGTGATTTTGTCTATCGAACCCGCTGTGTAAGTATGACCGGAGTGCGTTAAAAAACCTTTGAATTCAATTAGATCAAAATTCAATATACCAGTCAGGATTTCATCAAGTATGTCTATGTTTTCAGGGAGAATTCCTGTTCGGTGGTAACCGGCATCTATTTTGATAAATATTCCAACTTTATGTTTTAAGTTCTTTTTTAGAAAGTTAATTGACTCGACTGAAAGAATCAGGAGATTTAATTCTATGCTGGAAGCAAGTTCATTTATTTCATCAATTTCTAATTTATTGAATGGGAAAGCGATCGTGATGTCTTTCCAACCGTGTTGCGCAAAATATTCTGCCATTGAAACAGAAGCTACAGTGATCGAGTTTATTCCAAAATCACTGAACCATTTCCCAATTTCTATAGACTGGTGTGTTTTGAAGTGAGGACGTAATAATAGATTATTCTTTGTGGCTTTTTCAGCCATTATTTTGATATTGTTAAGGCATTTGGATTTATCCAGTAAAAGAGTGGGTTTAGTGATTTTCATATTTTGTTCAGATCGATATCGAAACCTGCATTTTTTAATTCTTTTGCCAGTGTTGACTTCCAATCGTTCGTTTCATCTATTTTAATATATTCATATCCATGATAGTCTGCAGGGAGTTCAATATCTTCGTGGTGAAGGGTACTCACGTTCTTCCTGCCAAATTTTCCCACAAAGAAACCAACTTCTAATATAACATTTTGGGTCGGTCTAAATTGCATTTCTTCGGAATAAACACCACCAACATTATCAGGGGTGAGGAGGGCTATGGCATATTTAATATCCGAGCGTTCCTGTACTTCGTCGATAAGAGTTTTTCCAGCTGCTGCCAGTTCTTTCAGGATAATCGGTTCCAGCCCGATATTTTTGATAAAATCGAGTACTCCTATTTTTGTGTCGCAATCTGATCCATGAACAAAAAAGACCTTATTCTTTGCGATTTCTGTAGTTTCTTCGGCTTTGGATTCCAGAACTCCCAGGCTTATTTTTATCGAGTTAAGTTTGTTGAGTTTTTCCTCGATATCTTTGTGGAGTTTTGCTGTTTTCTCATCTAACTTAAGATCGGAGATCAGGATGCGACCGATTGTCCACTCTGAGGAAGAATAGTCCTTTGCAATAGTATTCTTTTTGAATATTTTTTTTAAAAGTTCGAAATTCTCACTGTTCCAATGATTGTATTTTTTCTCGGCGTTTTTCCATTGGTTGATGTTTGAAATGGGACCTTCTAATATTTGGCTTCCTTCGGTTATTTTTTCATTTAGTAGTTTCTCTGCTTCTTCCAGAGGAATTTTTAGAATTAAGGATTTATCTGTTCTTTTATCCTTTTTGGTCATCTTTTCTCCTTTTTTTTATCAATTCTTGTCTTCCTGACGAGTCTTGCACGTTGTTCTTTGGAAGGATCTCATTCTTTCACGAGAAGCAAAGCTGCAAGACCTCTCACGAGATTCTTCGTATGCAAGGCTATAAGAGACCTCAGAAAGACATTATTTGTCTTCTTACCTGCCAAACCAAAGCTTTGCGAAGGCTGGACGTATCTTACATGTTGTTCTCAGGAAGGATCTCATTCTTGCAAAGGTTCTTCTTTCATAAGTTCTTTGTATAAATCCTTCCATTTTGTATTCATTGATTCGATAAGCTTAATTTTCTTTGCTCGAACATATCCCTTGATCTGCTTTTCCCGAGTTATCGCTCCATAAACATCTTCGGTTTCTTCATAATAAACAAGTTTTGAAAGATTGTACTTAGAAGAAAACCCTTTTACATGTTTGTTCTTATGTTCATAAACTCGTCTAAGCAAATCATTCGTGACGCCCGTATAAAGAACTTTATTACTTTTGTTGGTTGGAATATAGACATAGTAGTATCTGTCCATTCTAGCCTTTTCCTTTTTTTGTCTTCCTGACGTATCTTGCACGTTGTTCTCAGGAAGGATCTCATTCTTTCACAAGAAGCAAAGCTGCAAGACTTCTCACAAGATTCTTCATATGCAAGGCTATAAGAGACCTCAGAAATACAGTTACTCATAGATTTCATAGAATGTATTATTCAAGAAAAATCTTACATTCTGTCCAAGAGCAAGGAACTGTCCTGATCCCGGTTCTTCTTTGAGAAGTTCGAAATATTCTTTGGAAGC
>JAGLWO010000523.1 GCA_023133395.1 Candidatus Cloacimonadota bacterium
ATGAAAGAAAAAGATATCACTTATAAGCTAAATTCTATAAGAATTAATTATCTTTTAAATCTATACAGCTTAAGTCGTGATGAATTCATAGAACTAATACATCTTAAAAGAAAAAGAAAAATATTCACAGATCATCAATTGGATTGTGCATTAGATGATAAAGCTTTTGTAACCCTTCAAGTTTTGAAATTAATTGATAAAACTTTTAAAAAAGGTTTAACTTGGTACATATCAAAAAGAGATTTACCAGATCCTAAAAAAAGTAGCATTTTTTTTAGAAAAGATACATTTAATACAGAGTCAAAGTTAGATTTTGAATCAAAGAAAGTTGTAAATAATTATGAAGAATTAAAAATCGAGATACAGACTTTGTGCAAATTCATAAATCTGGATCTGAAAAGGTTGCTTAAAACCTATAATGTAAAACATAACCCTCAACAAGCTGCTCATGAAGTAAGGACTAATTTTAATAAAATTGAACAAAGTTTAATTAAAGAAAAGATTATTTCACCATCTAATAACGAAAGAGATTTTCTTAAAAATTCAATAAGAATCTTGGAGGAATTAAACATTTTTGTATTCGAATTCACTGAAACTTGGAATAAAATCAATAAAGCAAGTTTTAATGGGTTCCATATATCACCAAATATAATTGTGATTAAACGACAAGAATATGAAAGAAGAGAAATTTTCACTTTATTTCATGAGTTTGCTCATTATCTACTTAATTATGAGGAAATTGATTGGGTTTCTGAAAATGAATATACTAGTAAGAACAGAATTGAAAAGTGGTGTCATTCATTTGCTTTTTATTTTTTATTAGATACATACAAAATTGTTTTTTCGGAATTAAGCAAAGCTACTATAGAAAATAATTTTCATAAGTCCTTTTTAGATAAATTATATCATAATACATATCTTAGTTATTCGGCACTTTACACTCTCTTAAGAATTGATAACAAAATATCTCAAGAAGATTATGATAACAAATTAGAAAAAATCAGACTAATTTTAGCTCAGAGAGCACTTGAGAAGAAAGAAAAGGCAAAACTTGAACGGGAAATTGCTGAAGAACAAGGAAAAAAAATAATAGCTTTTCAAAAACCTATCGAGTCAAAGTTATTTAAAGAAATTGTTAAAATCAATTATTTCGAAGGCAATATTAATGAAAGTAGATTGAGAGATTATCTACATATCAGTGATAAAAAAAGTATTGATTCGGTAATCTATTAAATGGCAAGAAAATTAATTTTGGATTCAAGCAGTATAATAAACTTTCTAAGGTATTATTATTTCGATAAAAACAGTGATAATATTATTAATGCAAAATTAAATAATTTCATTATGACTAAGATAGCCAATCATGAAATTCTTGTGATTGATAAAGTATTTAACGAACTACATCGTCCTGAAACCATTGATATTAAGAAGAAAATCAAAAAAGATGTTATTGATTCCGTATATTTATTTCCAATAGTTGAGAACCTGATTGATGATTATTATATAAAGAGTAATGAGCGTTTCTTGGGTAATGACCCAGAATTAATTGAAACAGAGATAAGCAAATATGAAGATACATACGCTGACTTGTATTTAATTGCTTTATGTATGGAAATATTGAAAAAAAACAATAAAGTTATTTTAATATCTGAAGAAACATTATCACGTGATGATAAATTAATTAAGAAAATACCTACAATATGCAGAGATAAGAAAATCAAATGTGAAGATTTACCTTTTATGTTGTTCTCAATTTATAAAGATGAATTAATCTTCGATTTAGAAGCAAAAAATTAATATAAGAAAAAAAAGAGCAGATCGGTGATCTGCCCCTACATATTCTTCTTGCATTTTTATATTTTCCCTTTAATAAAGGGAAATTGCAAAGGGTTCTATCCCCCTAAAACCCCACTCTGATCCCTGCCATAAAATTACGTCCAGCAGCAGACCAGTAATAATTCCCAGCAGGACCATAAACACTCCCCCAGCTATCATAATATCCTGCTGTTTCGTACTCTTCATCCAGTAAATTATTCACTCTAAAGGTCAGTTCAATATCCGATTTTCCGAATAGTTTTGTAAATTTATAGATGACAAAAGCATTCACTACCTGAAAAGGTTCTATTGTACGGTCTTCGTTTTCGGTGTTATCCAGGTATTGCTTTCCCACGTGTTGGATTTGTGCGGAAATAAGTAGTGGTTCTATTTTATAACTTAATTTAGCATTAGCTAAGATATCAGGAAAACCTGCTATCTTTTTGTCTTTATAGTCTACTTCAATAACTTCCCAGTTTTCATCCCAGTCATACATTATGAATTTTTTAAAGTAGTTGTCATTATAACTGAAACTTCCTGAGAAAAGCAGGTTATATGGCAATTGTGTTTTCAAAGAAAGTTCCACACCACGATGCACTGTTTCATCTGCATTTCCACGAATCGGACTTCCCTCATCATTCACACCACCATAAGGAATAATTTCATCTTTGAAATTCATCCAGAACAGATTTGCCCGAATATCCCATAATCCAGAAATGTAGCCTATTCCAAGTTCGTAATCCACCAGTTTCTCTTCCTTCACATATGGATCGTCCCACTCGACTTTTATTATATCTCCATTCGAATAAACTGTATCTGCTTCTGCAAAAAGCGGAGGAACATCCAAATCATCAGGTCCTTCCCATGTATCGTAAAGCTCATCATCAGCAGGTTCACGCTGAGCAAAAGAAACATTACCATAAAAATTAAAATTCTCATTCAGATTGTAATTTACTCCAAAACGCGGATTAAAGAAATTGTAATCTACTTCATAGGAATTTAAGAAAACACCCTCAAAATTACCGGCTTTGTGTTGGTCAAATTTATAATTAATATGCTGGAAATAAAGATTAGCCATCAGCGACAAGCTATTAATTGGTTTGAACAACTCATTCACGTAGAATGTAATATACTGTTTATCACCGGTATAACTGTAATATTTTTGTCCTTCTTCATAAGAAATACTCAGAGTATCAGTGCTGATAACTTCTTTTATCTCTCCCCAGTGATCACTGTCAAATAAACTGAGATAACTTCCTAAAGTAAGGCTTCCCAATTTGTGGTGTAAATTATATTGAGAAACCCAACCATAATGGTTTTTTGTAACCCATTTCTGACGGATCAGATCTGCTTCTTCATCGTTATCTTCCGCTACCAGTCCATGTTCCCACAGGTTGCGATCATATTTATATTGTTCGTAAAAACCTTTCCCACGAATGTAGAAAAATGAGTTTTTTATATCTGAGATTTCGTTAATAAAATAACTGTGATGTAATTCGAAATGAGGTTGGGAAAAATCATCAACATAATTATCATAAGTGTAAGGATTGTGCTGATGATTTTCCTCCAGGTAGCCTTCCCAAGATGCTTCCCAGGCGGCGTGAGTAAGTTCATTCCCACCGTAGATATTAAGTTCTGTAATGGATCGATTACCGATTCGAGAGAGATTTGCATAATAAGCCCACTGCTCTGTTGCAGAATTATCACGATATCCATCGGAATTTACGCAGGAAA
>JAGLWO010000524.1 GCA_023133395.1 Candidatus Cloacimonadota bacterium
TATTTTCTGGAAAAATTCGTCCCTGGCCACAGAATGACTTTACCAGAGTCGGAAGAAAAATCAAAAAAGATATTTTTAGATTTAAAGTGGGCACAAACTATCGCTAAAAAAGAAGCCGAAGAAATTATCCCGGCAAATGTGGACAAAGCAAGGAATGAAAATTTCAGGAAAATAATGCAAGACAAAAACATCCACACCATTTTTGAAATTCATGGTTTACAATCAGCACTTTATCCAGAATTGATGGCTTTGGCGAAAAAGAAAAAATGGTAGTTCAATTATTAAATAATATAACCGCAAAGACCGCAAAGAAAAGCAAAAATAATTTAGCGGCTTTTTGCGTGCTTAGCGGTTAATAAAAATAATGGAATGAATTTTAAAGAAGCAGCAATATTAGGATCATATATATCAAAGGATTATGCGAAGCCACTTTTTAAGTTATTGGCGACTTATCATAATATCTCAGCCTCGGAAGCTGCTTCGAGGTTGAATATGCATATCCGTACGGTTCAGGATTTTATGGAAGCAATGGTTTTATTGGATATTTTGGAGAAAGAAGAAGTTTACGAAAAAAAGAGACCTTATTTCAGATACTCTTTAAAGAAACACAAAATATTAATGGAGATTGATCTTGATACCTTATTTGAAAAACCTCAATCATTAAGCGGATTTTCAAGAAAAATACGTGAAAGGAAAAATGCAGGAGCACGATTTTCAATTGCTCGAAACAATCAATATTTTAGCAGTGTTGCTATATGGTTTGGTGAGGGAAGACAGCAAAAAGAACGCAAGATCAGCCTGACCATAGCACAAGGGAAATTTCTTTACAATCTGCCCTTCCCGAGTGCAGAAACTCAAAGTATTTCAGAAATAATGAAAAAAGCGGAAATTGATCATGAACACGCTTCTGAAATTCTTGATATTGTAGATGTTTTAATTGAATATGAAGTTATTGAGGTGGAATAAAATATTTTACATTGATAATTATCTTCTTCTACGATTTCCTATTTTTCTGCTACTATTCTTTCTTCTGCTACTATCCTTCTTTTTGCTATTATCCTTTTCTTCAGCAACATCAACTCTTACACTACGACCTTTAAATTTTAAACTTTGATTTAAAGAACTCAATATTTTAGAGGTGTGTTTTTCTTCTACTTCAAAAAATGAAAAACTATCTAATAAATCTATAGTTCTGATATTAATATCACGATCATTTGTGTTATCATTTATCATTCCGATAATGTTTTTAGGAATAACACCATCTTTTTTGCCTAGGTTAATAAAAAATCTGGCATAACTGTTCTTTCCTCTTCTTCCGCGTCTATCACTGTGGCTGCGTT
>JAGLWO010000525.1 GCA_023133395.1 Candidatus Cloacimonadota bacterium
CTATATTATTAGTCAGGAAATATTGCAGATTTTTTTTGTCAATTTGTTAAGTTTACTTTGAAAAAGTTCCACAAAATGTAATTCTGGTTACAAAGCCCCTGCTTTGTAACTTGTAAGTTTATTATACTTTCCATAACAAGAGCTATGTAACGAGTAAAAAAATTCTTTTACAATAGGTCTTTGCAATCTTTTAACCCCTCTGCCAGTCTTCGCCAAGGCTACGCCCTGACAGGCTATCTCTCCTTGTTAAGGTAAATATTAAGAATTCTTGAAAAGGAAGATTTAGACATTTACCTAAATAGTTTCTTCGAACTTACCACAATGATGTTTCAAACGTCTCGCTTGAAACCATATAATTCTGTACTTTTTCTTCAGTCGAGACGAATGAAGAATCTGGTTAGATTTGTACACTGTTCACTTAACGTTTTCAAATTTTATTTATTGTCTCCAAAAAAATAAGTGACAAATTTTTGATTATTAAAAAAATAACAATAATATGAAAAGAGGTGATAGTTAATAAAGGAGCATTTTTGAAAGAATTCTTATTTTCAAGAAGAAATCAATTAATCGTTTACATTTTGATAATTTTTATCGCTCCCTTTATAATGTGTAAATATTATCTCCAACCCACGATCGCCAAAATATCGGAGCTATCCTTCCATTTGGACGGATTTGAGATCAAAACAATCCCGGCAATAAGCGGAGTGCTTTTATTAATAATCCTTTGTTTAATCATAAAACGAATTAATCTTTTCCAAATTTTATCGATGTTATTTATCCTGTTGATCATTGCAATCGGACAATATGTCTCTGATTTTTATATGGGAAATCCTTTTTATGATATTCAAAGTAACTGGCATTATGTGGCTTACACAATTTTTTCATATTTGATGTACCGGTATTTGAGTTACAGTAAAATCGTTCCTGCAAAAATTATTTTATACACTTATATCACTGCAATGCTGATTTCAACTGCGGATGAGTTTTTTCAATTGAGTATGACAAATCGCGTATTCGATCCCGGAGATATTGCGAAAGACATTCTCGGTGCAGTGATTGGTTTAATCCTGATATTTTTTGTGATTGAAAATGGAAAGATGATTCAAAACGGCTGGAATTTTCGGCAAAAAAAATTCTCCGGTTATTTCAAAAATCCTTCGTCATTATTGTTGTTGGAATTGATTTTAACAATTATATTTCTTTGTTTCAGTTCGGTATTGACAGAGAAAAATGTCCGCATCAATGCAGTATTTATATCTGTAGCGGTTTTCGGAATTGTTTCCCTGCTTTTTCATTTTTTCAAATACAAAGTGGTGAAATTCATTTTATTATTTTTGGTTATCTGTCAGCTTGTTTCTTTTGGAATTTTTTGCCGGAAAAATATAATCTATAATTCCCAAAGTCTGACGATTTACAAAGGAATTCCAATACCATATTTTGATGTGATGTTTTTTGAGAATGGATTTTTCAGATTAGTCGATAAAAAGACTTTTTTCCAGCTTCCTGATTTGGTCAGAATAAAAAGTTATACCAATGATATTTTACTGCTCGGCAGCGGAGAAACCGGTAAGGGTGGCGGCGGTCTGGCAAAAAAAGAAGAAATGCAATTTATCGTGAATGAAGTTAAACAGAAACCTTTACAGGTTTTAATTTTAAAAAACAAGGAGGCTTTTTTGATGTTTAACAAGTTAAAAGAACAAAATAAAAGGGTCGTGTTTATATTGCACCATGAATAAAAAAAACGATAAAATTCCAACAGAATCAGTAATAATTACTGTTTTCCTCTTCTTTATTATCTGCATTATTTTATGTATAATTTTTCTGGGTGGAACAAAATCCGGACTTCTGGCAGGACGAACGGAAGCTGGCAGAGTATCTGAAGCGAATTCTTATTTTGATTTTGCTACTCAATTTATTAAGGTAAAGAGATTTCCGGAAGCAATTTCTAATTTCAAGAAAGCGATCAAAATGGATCCTGATTTTTGCGAAGCATATACAAATCTGGCGGTCGCTTATGCAAAAACAGGAGAAAATCAAAAAGCGGTGAGAGTGCTGAAAAAGGCTTTAACGAAAGATCCTGATGAGGATTATCTGATTTATCTGAACCTGGCACAGGTTTATCGAAGATTTGATAATGAAAAAGCGGAACAGGCTTATAAAATAGCGATCGAACTGCATCCTTTCCCAAAATATGCCTATTTTAATCTTGGTGACTTTTATTGGAAATTGGAAAATTATGATAAAGCTACGGAAAGTTTTAAGAAAGGATTAGTTCTGCATAATTTGAAATCATATTACATAGGAAGTATAAAACGAGGAATTAAAATATATTCAGAATCGCCTGAACTAGTAAGGTTCTTGAAAAAATTGAAGGAAGCAGGTGCAACAGACGAAGTTATGCAAAAATATGACAAAATCGTCTTCAATAATTATTATCTGAAAAATAATAAGAAAATTGCTGAAAAGTATGATCAGGTCGGATACTATTATCTACAAAAAGGTAAATCAAATAAAGCTTCAGATTATTTTGAGAAATCAATTCAATTTTGGAATTCTAAAAGAAACAGAGCTTATGAGCATTTGAAAAGAGTTGATAATACTTCTAATCTATAGAATTCCTCTGAATCTATTTTAGATTTGTGTAAGTGTGTTTTCAAAATTTATTATCCCCAAAAAAATAAGTGACAAATTTTTTAATTATTAAAGAAATAATTTAAATCATTTTTTAAAGGTGGAATTTTATGAAGAAGCTCTTGATTTTTATTCTTATATTTTTCATTTTTATAATTTCTATTTATTCATTTCCGGTCATTAAATTTGAAAACAAAATTTATGATTTTGGTGATATTAAAGAAGACGAAGGACCTTACGAATACGAATTTACTTTTTCCAATACTGGAGATGAACCATTAAAGATTACGAAAGTTAAAGCATCCTGAGGATGTACCATTCCCAGTTGGTCAACTGGTTCGATCGATCCCAAAGAAAAGGG
>JAGLWO010000526.1 GCA_023133395.1 Candidatus Cloacimonadota bacterium
CTCTTTAGCAGCTTTATTTCGAGCTTTGTTCTTCAAATTATTCTTCAGTATCTGAATTGCTTCTTCCCTGGAGAGTTTAGCTATCTCGGATAACCTAGTATTCTGTTGTTCAATTAATTTATCCAGTTCAATTTTTTTATCTTGAATTTCGATTTCCTGAGTTTTTATCTTTTTTTCAAATTCTTGAAAATCACTTTCTTTTTTATCAAGGTTCTCTAATCTTTTATCCAGACTTGAAACACGGTCATTATACTCTTTTTCAAGAGCATAAATTTCTTTTTTCCGCTTGTTGATTTCTTCTTCGTAAACTTTCTGGGTTTTATACCACTCCTCTTTGGCTTCTAAGACTACAGTTTTCTTAAGGTTTTCAGCTTCATGCTTTGAGTCTTCTATTATTTTCTTTGCCAGTTCATTAGATTTTAGAATGTTTTTATCAGCGGCAGTTTTTCTTACATAACCAATAATTAGGGCAAAAATAACACCTATGGCAAACCCTGCCAGAATAAATATATATTGCATTGTTAACCTCTCTTTCAAATTTATATTAACCCGCGGTACCGTGTATTATCGTTTTCTTGAACCAAGATTCAAGGTGGACGCCTACCTTGTCTGCTTTACAGATCCGGATCATGTCCGGCTTTTGCGCTGCAAATGGCTTGACTTCCTAATTCTAAGTGGTTCTGAAATTAAATAATATCACGAATACCGCAGGTGCTATATTTCGTTTTCTATAACCACTTCATTAAGAAGATTCTTTATCTGCTCCAACTCTTCATTTAACTTTTTATTATTATCGATTTCAGCAACATATTTTTCTAACAACATTAACGAATAAAGTACAAACAATTTATTCTGATCTACAGTATTAAACCTTTCATTTAATTCTTCTAACTGTGATTCAAGATGTCTGGCAGTCTCTTTAAGTCTTTCTGGGTCATCGCTTTTAAAGTAGTACTTTCTGCCTAGTATTTCGATTTCGATAGCCTTCATTGCTAATTAAAGATCATTTAGTTGATTAAAAATACTATCTAATTTGGAAGAAGCTTCCTTCATCTTGTTTTCATACTTTTCTAATTCTTCCCTCAAATTCCGGTTTTCATTTCTCAGGAATTCAACCTCTTCCTTTTGTTTATTACATGAACTCTGCAGTTCTTCAAGTTTCCCATTATTTTCAGATTTAAATTCACTGAGAGAAGTATTTACCTTTTCCAGTTCAGCTTTTTCTAAAACAAGGTTGGCATATTTATTTTTAAGTTCAGTATAATTATTAATTAGTTTCTGGATTTTTTCATCCAAACTTAAAATCGGTTTTCCCTCCATATTTACCTCATTTCAATGCTGTATTTACTATCAAGTTTCTTAATTACATTTTGTAGAATATTATTTATATAATCATCCGTCAAGGTTTTTGTGTCGGAACTGAAAACTAAGCTAAAGGTGAGACTTCGAAATTCCTTTTTAATGTTTTTATCAGTAAATTCATCAAATAAAACCACTTTCTTTATATTCCCCGGATTAACCCCTTTTATAGTACTGATAATGTCATCATAATTATGCTGCTTCGAAATTATGAACGAAAGATCCCTTAAAATAAATGGAAATTTAGGAATTACTTTAAACACCGGTGTTTCCATTTTATGAAGATGGAAAATGTCATCAAGTTTGATATCAATAACAAAAATTGGTTGTTCTAAATCATATTTAATTGTAACTTTCGGATCAACCTTTCCCAAGCTCCCAACTATTTGTTTTTTGTAAATCACATCAGTGGCAAGACCAGGTTGATAAAATGGTTCACCTGACTTTTTGAAATCATAATTCTTTAAACCAAGATTATCCAGGATTTCTTCAACAACACCTTTTAGATCAAAAAAATTTATTTGTCGTTGATTATCACCCCAATACACTGGATTCAAGAAACCTGTCATAAGTGCAGAAAGATGTAATTTCTCGGTTGCCAGCTTTTCATTTTTTCTGGTATAGACTTTTGCCTGTTCAAAAATTTTTATATTTTTTTGTCCATGATTAATATTGAAT
The DNA here is from genome assembly GCA_023133395.1 of Candidatus Cloacimonadota bacterium. Lineage (GTDB taxonomy): Bacteria > Cloacimonadota > Cloacimonadia > Cloacimonadales > TCS61 > JACNIV01. The sequence continues at coordinate 2,038 of JAGLWO010000526.1, forward strand.
AGAGTATTTTTGAAAAGATCCGGTATCAACATTGACCGCATGATAGAAAAACTTGTTCCTAGTGGGTTTTTTAATCTGGCATTATTTCGTCGTTCATCATCTTCAGAAATCTCGAATTTATCCAGATCAGCGGGATCTCCAAAATTCCAATTAATAACTTCAGAAAAGCCATAACTCACAAGGATATTTTTTACCATCCTATGCGCAGAAAAAATTTTCTTGTCCATTATGTTTTGAGGTTTCAGGAATGTCTTAACATTATTATAACCATGCAACCGCATAATTTCTTCAATCAGGTCAATTTCTCTTTCCAGATCCTTTCTGAAAGAAGGCATTTCAAAAGTGAGGTTATCTTTTTCTTCACCCTTAAAACTCAATCCTAACAGCTTAAGATATTCTTTAATTTTTTCATTTGAAATATTGATTGTAAGAAGACTCTTAACGCGTGAAGGTCGCAGGGAAACCAATCTTTTCCCTGTTGGATTCGGATATGAATCTAATTTCCCTTTTAGAAGAGTTCCACCAGCTAATTCAAGAATCAATTGACATGCTCTTCGACTCACTAGATCAGCAGTTTCATCAGCAATATTACGTTCAAATCTATACGAAGAATCGGTTGTAATTTTCAATTTTCCTGCAGTTTTTCTAATTGAAGAATATAAGAAATTAGCAGCTTCAATAACAATATCTGAGGTTTCTTCAGTAATATGTGAATTTTCACCACCTATTATTCCTGCAAGAGCGATTGGTTTTTCTGCATCAGCGATAACCAGATCATTCTCGTTTAGTTGGTAGGTTTCTTCGTCTAATGCAGGGAATTTTTCATCTTTTTCTGCTCTTCTGACAATAATTTTTTTTCCGTCAATTTTATTGTAATCAAAAGCATGAAGCGGATGACCGAATTCCATCATTACAAAATTTGTGATATCAACGACATTATTAATTGGCCGTAATCCAATAGATATCAGACACTGCTTTAACCATGCAGGAGACTCTTTAATAGTGATTCCTTTAATCATTCTAGCAGTATAACGTGGACAGAGATCAGGAGCATCATTCTGGAGGATAAGATTATTCTCGATTTTTTCATCACATTCTTTAATTATAACTTCTGGCGTTTTCAAAGGAAGATTTAATATTGCAGAAATATCACGGGCTACACCATAAACTCCAAGAAGGTCGGGTCGATTAGGAGTGATTTCCAATTCAAAACTGGTATCATCAAGATTTAAGTAGGAACCCAGATTCTGACCAATTGGAGCATCATCAGGAAGAACCATGATCCCCTCATGTTTATCGGAAATACCGAGCTCTTTTTCTGAACAGATCATTCCGTAAGATTCTTCACCTCGCAATTTGACCTTTTTAATTTTAAATTCACCAAGTCTGGAACCTACAGGAGTAAAAGCTATTTTTTGACCCACAGCACAATTGGGAGCTCCACAAATAACCTGTTTTACAACATCTCCATCATCAACATGGCAGATTGAAAGATGGTCTGAACCAGGATGTTTTTTCTTATCAATTATCTTCGCAACTTTAACCTGATTTAATTCTTCTCCAAGTTTTTCTATTGCTTCAACTTCAATTCCAGCGAAGGTTATTTTTACCTGAAGTTCTTCAGGAGAAAGATCAAAATCCACATATTTTTTTAACCATTTATAACTAACATTCATAATAATTCCAATTTAATCTAAAAATAAAAGATTAAAACTGCTTTAAAAATCTAATATCATTTTCAAAGAGCATTCTCATATCGGGAATTTTATATTTAAGCATTGCAATTCTATCGATTCCCAACCCAAAAGCATATCCTGTATATTTCTTTGAGTCAATCCCAAGAATATCGAAGACATTAGGATCTACCATTCCAGCACCACCCATTTCCAACCAGCCACTTCCTTTACAAAGATTACATCCTTTCCCATAACATTTCACACAAATAATATCTATCTCTGCACTGGGCTCAGTAAATGGGAAAAAGTGTGGTCTAAATCTTGACTCAATTTTTTCACCAAACATTTTCTTAATAAAAATATTCAGAACATCTCTCAAATCTGTAAAAGTAACACCTTCATCAACTACAAGTGCTTCCACCTGGTGAAACATTGGTGAATGGGAAGCGTCATGTTCATTTCGGTAGCAACTCCCAGGGGAAATGATTTTTATAGGAGGTTTATGTTTTTGCATTACCCGAACCTGAACCGTTGAAGTCTGGGTTCTTAAAAGTACGTCATTATCAATATAAAAGGTATCTGATAAATCCCTTGCTGGATGATCCGGAGGTGTATTCAAAGCATCAAAGTTATGAAATTCGTCCTCAATATCCGGTCCCTCTGCTACTTCAAAACCCATTGAAATAAATATATCTTCGATCTCCCACCATACTTTCGTGATTGGATGAAGACTTCCCTTTTCTCTTTTACGACCGGGCATAGTAAGATCGAGTGACTCTGTTTTCAGGGTAGTTTCATATTCCAACTCTTTTATCCGTTGCTCTTTATTCAAAAGCAATTCAGAAATTTGATTTTTTGTTTCATTCAAGATATTCCCAAAAGTTGGTCGTTCTTCTTTAGGTATAGTACTGATTTTCTGCATAAAACTGTTTAAAACACTCTTTTTCCCAATATATCGAGATTTTAGTTGTTGAAGCTCATGAACCGAGCTGGCTTTTTCAATTTCGTTTTTTGCAGTTTCGAGAACTTTACTTATTTCTTCCTTCACTTTGTATTCCCTTATACTTGCTTTTTAGCAATATCACAAAGTTTTGAAAATGCTTCCATATCATGGAAGGCTAAATGAGCTAAAACTTTTCTATCAATTTCTACTTCAGCTTTTTTTAAGCCACTTATAAGTTTACTATAACTCAGATCATTCATTCTTGCAGCTGCATTAATGCGTATAATCCACAACCTTCTGAATTCTCTTTTTCTTACTTTTCTATCTCTATAAGCATACTGCCAGCCTTTTTCTACTGCCTGACGAGCTGTTCGGTATAATTTACTTCTCCCGCCAACATAACCTTTAGCTGCTTTTAGATACTTTTTTCTTCTTTTTTTCGCTGCTGTATTATTTACTGAACGTGGCATGATTTATCTCCTTCATATTTTTTATTATCTTAAATTCCAAGCATTTTTTTCATTCTTGCTTCATCCGATTTGTTAACAAGATCAGACTTTCTAAGATTTCTTTTGCGTTTAGCATTTTTCTTTGTTAATAAATGCCCAGCATAAGCATGCGATCTTTTAAGTTTTTTATTACCCGTGATTTTAAACCTTTTTGCTACTGCTCTGCGTGTTTTGAGTTTTGGCATGTTTCCTCCTGTGTATATTTACTTCTCTATTTCTTCTTTTTCGAATCTTTTAATAATATTATCAATATCTTTTTTGGGTGATACTATTGTATAAATAGTTCTCCCTTCACTCTTCGTCTGAATTTCAATATCTATCAGCTCTTTTAATTCATCCAACAAGCGTTCTAACAATTTAATTCCTAATTCTTTATGAGCTAATTGTCTTCCCCTGAAACGGACAGTAAATTTTACTTTATTATGCTGTTTTAAAAATTTTAAAGCATTATTTTTTTTGAAGTTGTAATCATGTTCATCTGTGTTGGGTCCGAACTTAACTTCCTTAGTTTGAACGACATGTTGTTTTTTTCTTGAATCTCTCATTTTACGTTCTTTCTGGTAGTGATATTGACCGAAATCCATAATTTTACACACAGGCGGGTTTGCATTGGGAGATATCTCTACCAGATCAAGATCCACTTTTTCAGCTGCTTCTAAAGCTTCAGAGATCGAAACTACTCCAACTTGTTTACCGTCTTCAGAAATAAGTCTAACGGAATTTACTCTGATTTTCTTATTAATTCTTTCTTTGGGTACA
>JAGLWO010000527.1 GCA_023133395.1 Candidatus Cloacimonadota bacterium
GGCTTGAATGGATGAGCTTGTTTGTATTCTTCGTAAGTAATATACTTCCGGTCAGGATTCAAATCACGTGTAACCGGGATATCTTTGTAACGGGCAGAAAGGGTATTTACTACTAATAAACAGATAACAATTAATATTACTAAGTTACTTTTTTTCATTTTAATTTCCTTTATTCTTCTCCCCTTGTCAGGGGAGTTATTATTTCATTAACATCATTTTCTTAACTGCTTTTGTTTTTCCATCAATATTCAATTTATAGAAATAAATTCCTGAACTTACCGGTTGATTATTTTCATCAGAACCATCCCAGATAACCGAATGCTGACCTACAGTAAGTAGATTATTGATAAGCTGCTTCACTTTTTGCCCTTTTATGTTATATACGTCCAGGGTCACAAACGAGGATCCGTCTGAGCCGGACACAGCGCTTTGTGTTACATTAAATGAGATTGTCGTGGTAGGATTGAAGGGGTTGGGGTAATTTGATAATTGAAGATCGACAATTGTCAATTGATGATCATCAGTTCCAGCCTGCGGAATAGTTATAGAGATCGGACCCCATATTGTTGTGTCTCCACTAGTAGAGACACACTCCAACCAATAATAGTATATCTGTCCGGGAATAAACTCATATTCATCTACGAATTGATAATTTGTAATCTGTTGTGTAGTTCCTGCTCCGGGAATAAGCTCGGAATTGATCTGAATTGCATCTTCAAAATTAGCTGTTTCCGAACGATATAAGTTCCATCCCATATTATTTGTTTCAAATTGTGTAACCCAATAAATAATTACATTACCATCAATATATTCTGCTTCAAAAGAGATTAGCCCTACTGGATAGCCAGAACCCAATGTTCCATTTAAATTCACATTCTGAGCATAAATATCCCCATCATCATTTCGCCTGTCTTCCCATACAGATATCCATTGATTATAATTGAAATGATTTACCACCGAATGTAACTTCTCACTTACTACTGAAGAAAGAGTTATATATTCTTCTACCCAAACAAAAGCTCCATCTTCATCTATCCGCATCGCTTTAATATGGTTATTGACAGCACTTGGAGATTCCTCGTAAAATACAACTACATCAGACTCAGAACTCCGGGTCGCAATTGGATTAACATCTGTAGAAGAAAGCTCGATAAATACCATCCCGTTATCTGTCCATAATCTTTCCCCTGTTTCAGATATTTTCTGTCCGTAAATTCCCCGCTGGTTCTGTCCTCCATCCATCTCGTTCCAATATACATAAACTTCATTAGAAGAAGATGGAAAAGCTATTTCCGGATAAAAATGATTCCTGTTCGGCATTAAGGAAACTTCCAGACCATTATCTATGAAAAGAGTCTGTCCATCAGCATCTACATGTTGAATGAAGATACTTGCCAGCATATTGCTATCACGGTCGTCATGCCAGGCAATGAAGAAACCATCGTTTCCATCGCTCACGATTGGAAATATCTGTGTCCAGGCAGAAATTCCCCCGGCATTGGAAATTACAGTACTTTCAGTCCACACAGGCTCACCATCTACATTAAATCTCTGAGCATAAACATGGCGGGTGGGAGAATAAGGAGGTCCTGTATCTTCGAAATATTTCAGGATTATCCCATCCTCACCCACCGGAATAAGCTGAGGCCAGGAATAAGTGTTTGCACAACTCAAAGTAATTCCATTATCTCCCCACAAAAGGTTACCCTCGGGGGAGATCTTCTGCAAAATAATAATATCTTCCGACTGCCAGGCAATAACTGCGTTTCCTGCTGAAGTAACAGTAACTTTGGGTGATACATCAAATGAAGGACTGTTGGAAAGTTCCAACCCATCATCACCCCAGATAAAGTCACCCTCCGGTGAAATACGATAAGCATAAATATTGTTATTTCCCTGATTCCGAATATCCTGAAAAGTCAGGATTGCGTGGTTTTCACCATCAATAGTCATATCCCAATTTGTGAGCCAACTCATTGAAGTGTGATCGCTGATGAGAATGCCGTTGTGTTCCCATAGTTCATTTCCTATTACATTGAACTTCTGAAGACGAACATCGTAGTTCCCTGTTTCATTTGAAAACCAGGAGATGTAGGAATAACCAGTAGAACTTGTGGCAATTTTGGGAATTGCCTGTGAACCGGTAAGGTCACATATTGCAGTATTTTCAGCAGGATCATTGCTCCATTGTGCATTTAATAAATATGGAACAATAATAAGTAATGCTAATAAAATTTTCTTCATCATATCATCCTTATCTTATTAAATTTTTAAAATTATTTCATTAATAACATTTTTCTTAATGCTTTTGTTTTTCCATTAATATTCAATTTATAGAAATAAATCCCTGAACTTACAGGTTGGTTGTTTTCATCAGAACCATCCCAGACAATTGAAGATTGATTATTGAATATTGAAAATTGTTTAATTTTCTGACCTTTGATATTGTAGATTATTAACTCTATGTTCTCCGTATGCTCTGTGGTGAGATTAAATATAATCGTTGTGGTTGGGTTGAACGGATTTGGATAATTATACAATTGATAATCATTCAATTTAACGATGCTTTCTGAAACTCCAGTCTCATCATCATACTTTAATATGCAATGACGACCAACAATTATCCCATGATCTTCATCAAAAAAGAAAGACTTTGTGTAAGTACCTAATGATGAATGTAAATAATCAAAAATCTCCCAGGAATTGCCACTATCTTCTGTTTTGATAAATTCATTGCCACTACCTGTAACGAAACCTATTTCATCTGAAATGAAAAAAACTGATGTATTGAAGATTAATGGACTTTCCATTGTATACCATGTATTACCACCATCCTCAGTTTTAAATATATTATTATGTCCAGTACAATATCCAACTTCATCCGAAGGAAAATAAAAGTTCCCACTTACACCAGTATTTGCATAATAGCAGATAGACCAAGTATAACCACCATCGTTTGTTTTTAAAATACAACCAATATCAGCTATAAAACCTATATTCTCATCAACAAAGAAAATATATTTTATATAGAGTGAGTTGTTAACAATTATTCTCTGCCAATTTTCTCCACCATCCTCGGTTTTTAAAAGGAATTCATCATAACCAGACCATCCTCCAACAAAACCAATTTCAGAATCAATAAAAAAAATTTCTCTATAATGGTCATCCTCCAAAAAATATGACAATTGCCAGTTCATTCCTCCATTCATAGTTTTATATATGCTATCTTCGTTTATCCCATATCCCAAATTCTCATTTATAAAGAAAAATTTATCAATAGGTGTATCGGAATCAACTAATACCCATGTATTTCCACTATCTTCAGATTTGAATATATTATTATCAATTGAAGAAATATATCCTATATCATCATTCACAAATTGAACATCCACAAAATTAGAATGAAAATGTTCTCCAATAACATTCCAGGTAGTTTCATCAATTTCTTGTTTGAGTATTATTCCGTCTTTCCCAATAGCAATAGCAACATTATCCAATAACGCTACCGATTTTGGAACATTTGGATATATTTCTGTTTCAAGCCAGTTTTCTCCATAATTATCTGATTTCATAACACTTCCATAAATTCCTAAATTTCCACAAGCATATACATAATTTTCTTTATAACTAACTGAAATTAATGGCAAACACCAAGAAATTGTTGATTCCCATGAAGCACCCCCATCATAAGTTCTATAAGCAATACCAAAATCCTCAGGCATGTTATATGGATCGATTGTAAACTCTCCCACGAAAATTCCATTTCCCGTATCGAAAAAACATAAATCATGAATATGGTTTACTTCTTCATATGTGAGAGTATAATTTAATACCCAGTTTTCTCCTCCATCAATAGTTTTATAAACTGTTGCATATCCACATAAATATCCAATCTGTTCCGAAGGAAAGTCAATAGATCTTATATTTCCGGTAAAACAACAATATTCCCAATTATTTCCTGAATCTGTTGATTTATATAATCCCTGGCTGGTTCCAATATATATAAGAGATTGGTTAACTGTCTCGATACAATTTATATCAACTGTTATCCCACTATCTATATAATTCCAGGAATTTCCTCCATTTTCAGTTCTTAATACAACCCCTTCTTCTCCTACAATTAAACCAAAATTTGAATCAAGGAAATCAATATCTTTAAGATGGGATTCAATACCGCAGATTTTATTTTCAAAATCCCAGTTCTCTCCAGCATCTGTTGATTTCATAATTGTTCCATATTCGCCTACGGCAAAGATAGTTTCGCTAAGATTAAATGTTGAATAAAGTGTATTTCCCTGTGGAAGTGGATGAATCCAGGAAAGATTGATTGAACCAACAGGAATGAATATTAATATAAAACTTAAAAAAGTAATATAAAATTTCATTTTCCCTCCCATTATTTCATCAGGATCATCTTCTTCATTACTTTTAGTTTTCCATTGATATTCAGTTGATAGAAATAAATTCCTGAACTTACAGGCTGGTTATTTTCATCAGAACCATCCCAGATAACCGAATGCTGACCAGATGATAACTGATCGCTGATAAGCGTTTTCACTCTCTGCCCTTTTGTGTTGCATACATTCAGTGTCACAAACGAGGACGTTTGTGTTACATTAAATGAGATTGTCGTGGTTGGATTGAAAGGGTTGGGATAATTGTATAATTGAAAATTGATTATTGAACATTGAATATTTTCGCTGTCGATTATATATAATATTTCCTCCACAAATTCATAGCCATTATCACTGAAACGAAAAGTTGCTTCATCCCAGTCTTCTAACACTATTCCCGTATAGAATTCAACTGGAGATGAAAAATCAAAAGAATCAGGAGAAAACGCATAAGTATTTCCATTCACTTCTAATTCTGTTATTATTGGAAAATGTCCGTTTTCATCAGAATATGTACAATAAAATATATACCCATTTGCATTCAAATACCCCAAATTGGATATTCCCGGAAGAATATTTGTGAAAGGTTCAATGATATACTGTTCAATATTTTGAAAAGATAGTATTGAAAAATCTGCAAAAAGAAACTCGGAAGGTAACGTCAGCTGGCATGTAAGGAATTCCAATCCGAGAGTGTTAGATAAATTTGGCCACTCACCAAAATATTCATCATTAGTAAGTGTTTCAATGTCACAAGCCATAATAAGGGTGCTATCGATAATTACAGTTTCGATATCCCCGATCCATTCAAATGATTCCAGGCTGATTTCTGTTCCCGTTATCCTATATAACCCGGGGTCGATGACCATCGGGATATCTGCATAGATAAGGCAGTAAACCACTGAATCTATTAAAACATTTTCCGGGTTAAAAATCGTGGTAGTATAAAAATAAAATTCATCAGGGAAAAACCCGCCGCTATCAGTTGGAAAATCACCATCATTATTAGAAATTGCAGAGTAAAACCTGCTATCTGAATAACCGAAATACTCCCGAGTAATATCAAGATGGGGAGCATCTTCAACCAGAACATCTCCAATGGGGTCATCTGCGACCAGACTGAGTTCAGAAATTCCCGGTGGGAAAATGTCATCAGGCATAAATGCAGGCATCATTCCAACCAGTGTATCAGTCTCCGTTCTAAACCTGCAGTATTGCGTTTCACCAAGCAAAGCTGGTATAATCGCTTCGTAAGTAAATCCAGAAAGCTGCTGCATCTCTTGCAATTCCCATCCTTCCTGCGTAGTATAAAATATTTCTGTTTCCAGTCCGGGTAATTCAAGTGTTTCACATCGAATGTGAAGTTCGTTATCTACAGTATATGAACTGTTTCGTATATTATTCCAGAAAGAAAGTTCGAAACCCTGTGCAGATAAAAGCTGGAAAAGAAAGATGGGTAAAAACAGAAATAACATTTTTTTCATTCTTAACTCCTAAAAATTCAATGACATCATTTATTACAATTACAGACTCAGTTTGATTTCATTAAATATAAGTCAAGATTTTTGCTCAGCGTTTACTTGACAAAAAATCTAATTGGCGATTTCTTTCTAAGTATTAAATTCCGGAGGGAAAATGGATAAAATAAAACAACAGCGAAATTTCATGAAAGCAAATTTCAAAGCGCTTCAAGGAATCCAGACCGATCAGATGAAACAGCTTCCTCAACCTTCTCTGGAAAAACCTGCTGAAGAAGGTCATAAATTAATTGAATTAATTCCCATAGAAAAAATAAAGATCAAAAGAGACACTTTAATTGAAAACATAAAAAACAGGAAAAGCAGAAGAAACTTCTCTAACGAACCTTTAACAGTGGAAGAACTTTCCTTCCTGCTCTGGGCTTCGCAGGGTGTGAAGGAAGTAATCAAGCGTCTTGACAAAGCCTATGCAACATTAAGAACAGTTCCCTCAGCAGGTGCACGTCATGCCTTTGAGACCTATCTTATTATTCATAACGTTTCTGGATTAGAGCCAGGGGTTTATCGATATCTTCCTATTGAACACAAATTGATTTATCTGTACTCAGAAAAAAATCTTAAAGAAAAAATTATTGAAGCAACCCTCGGACAGAAGTTTACTGGAAATTGTTCCGTTGTATTCATCTGGAGTTGTGTAGCTTACCGCGGAGAATGGCGTTATCACACTGCTGCGCATAAAGCAATGCTTCTTGATGCTGGACACATTTGCCAGAATCTTTATCTTGCCTGCGAAGCTATAGATGCCGGAACATGCGCTATTGCTGCCTATGATCAGGAAAAAGTTGATAAGATAATTCAAGTTGACGGTGAGGAAGAATATACAATTTATTTAGCACCAGTAGGAAAGTATTAAATTATGCCTAAGAAAGAAAATATTTTCACAGTTTCAGAAGTAAATAAACATATAAAAAATGTGATCGAATCGAACATCCCGAATTTGTTCGTAGAAGGTGAGGTTGCCAATTTCACAAAACACAGTTCAGGTCACATATATTTCTCATTGAAGGACGAGAAAAGTACACTTCGTTGTGTGTTCTTCAAAACATATAATTTACTTCTGACTTTTACTCCAAAAAATGGGGATAAGGTTATCTGTGCAGGAAAAATAACTGTTTTTGAGAAAGGTGGAAGTTATCAATTAAATATAACCCGAATGATTCCTTCAGGGATTGGTGAATTGCAAATTAAATTTGAAGAACTTAAACGTAAACTTTCCGAAGAAGGACTTTTTGACGAACAGTATAAAAAACCTATTCCCCAATTTCCTGAAACCATTGGTGTAGTTACATCAGCCACAGGAGCAGCAATACAGGATATACGAAATATCATCTCAAGAAGATATCCTACAAAAATCTTCCTCTATCCAGCAATCGTTCAAGGTGAAAAAGCTCCC
>JAGLWO010000528.1 GCA_023133395.1 Candidatus Cloacimonadota bacterium
GCACATTTCCAATTTTAATATACTCAAGTGCAATTCTCAAAGATAATAAACCTGTTGGCTTGAGAGGGATTATTGTGGACATCACCGATCGCAAGCAAACGGAAAAGGTTCTGCGGGAAAGCGAAGAAAAATACAGGCAATTAGCCGAAACTGCTAAAGATGTTATTATGGTTCTCGACCTGAAAGGAAATGTTAAATATATCAATCAGGAGGGTATTAACCTTAGTGGATATAGTAAAGAAGAAATATTAAAAATGAATGTTAATGATGTTCTTTCTGCTGATAATATTCCAATATCTGACAATAATTTTGCAAAACGTATTGCAGGTGATAAAAGCCTATTTATATATGAAATTGATTTTTTAAATATAAAAGGAGATAAGATACCTGTTGAAATAAAATCATCATTAATTACAGAACATGGAAAGCCTTCAGGAGTGCTAATCACAGCACGGGATATTACAGAACGCAAGAAAATGGAATTAGAATTAATCCGTTTGTCTGATACATTCAGGATGTCCACAGATAGTATTATTATCTCTAACCTTGATGGGAAGATAACAGATGTAAACGAAGCAACTTTGAAGATGTATGGTACAGATAACAAATTAGACTTGATTGGAAAAATTTCCATTGATCTTATTGATCCTGAAGATAAAAAAAAGGCACCTGCAATCATGAAAGAAGTGATGGAGAAAGGATATTCCAAAGATAATAAATATAATGTTATCATTAAAGACGGTAGTAAAATTCCAGTTGAGATGAGCGTATCCATTATGAAAGGAAAAGATGGCAAACCAATAGGATTCGTGGGTATAACCAAGGATATCACCGAACGCAAAAAAGCAGAAGAAGAACTCAACAGGAATTTTCAACAACAAAAACTACTGTCAGAAGTTTCTTATTTATTTACAAAATTAGGAAAATTCGATGAGAATATTAATGAAGTTATTTGCTTGATTGGTGAATATTCGGGAGTAAGCAGGGTTTATGTTTTTGAAAATTTTAATAATGGTGAATTTACAAAAAATACTTATGAATGGTGTAACAAAAATATAGAACCACAAATAGATAACCTGCAGGAAATTCCATATAAAATGGTTCCATCCTGGAAAAAGTTTCTAACCGAAAAGGGAATGGTTCTTTCCAGTAATATTTTGGAGCTACCGCAAGATCTGATAGATATACTTGAACCGCAGAATATTAAATCCATCTTTGTCCTTCCAATTTATGTAAAGGATAAATTCTTTGGCTTTATGGGTTTCGATGATTGTGAAAAAAACAGAATTTGGGATAAGAGTGAAATTGAACTTTTAAAAACTATTACAAATGTTATTTCAACTATTTTTGAACGCAGACTGACAGAAGAATCGCTAAAAGAAAGTGAAGAAAAATACCGTTCAATGATCAATGATGTATTAGATGCCTCGCAGACAGGCGTTTTTGTCTTAGATTCTGAATTCAAGATTGTCTGGATAAATCATTCAATAGAAAAGTATTTTGGATTGAAAAGGGAAGATGTTATTGGAAAAGATAAACGGCAACTTATACGATCAAGTATCAAAGATATTTTCAAAGATCCGAAAACTTTCAGGAAAAAAGTGTTCGCAACTTATAATAATAACACTTACATAGAAAGTTTTGAATGCCATGTACTTCCGGATAAAAAGCACAGAGAACGTCTTCTCGAACACAGGAGTCAGCCAATCCAATCGGGACTTTATAAAGGCGGAAGGGTTGAATACTACACAGATATCAGCGAAAGCAAGAGAGCAGAAGAAGCACTTAAAGAAAGTGAAGAAAAATATCGCAATCTTGTTGAAAATATTGAAGAGGGAATAATATCTGTTGACCAAAATGAAAAATTCATATACGTTAATCCTGCAGCAACTAAAATATTTGGATATTCTGAAAAAGAATTGCT
>JAGLWO010000529.1 GCA_023133395.1 Candidatus Cloacimonadota bacterium
AAACCAGATATGTTACATTTTATATCCAATAGAAACCCTATGGGAATTTTCCAACTCTGAATTCTGCTCAAAGGAGTAATTTATTATCCAGTTATTATAATTTAAGGAAAGTCCGGTAGTAAAATTATCAATATCATATCCAATATAAACATCAACAGCTTCGTGCATATTTATCTCGCAACCGAGATGGTAATCAAGGCTTAGAAAACTAAGAGACAATTTTGAAGCAGTATCTCTATCTTCAGTATAAATTTCGGTTCCCAGAAAAAGCTGAGCATTTTTCTGAAAAATCGGGAAAAGAAACTTGTATTTGAGTCCTGCATCAATTCCGGGATTTACGATTTCGTGGGTACCATTTCCCCAGAGGATCTGGGTTGTGAAAAAATCTCTGATTTTAATTCCAAGTAACATTTTTTTTGAAAGTTCAAAAAATGTGGAAATATCAGCACCAAAGCCAAATCCACTTTCTTCAGCTAGATTCCGATATGCTATTTTTGGGGTTAATCCGATATTATATCTTCCTATCTTTCGTGAAAGTCCAAAATAAACCACATAATCAGAATTATTTATAGATTTGTATTTGTAAGGACGGTTGGAATATGATAGACTGTCTTCAGGATTCACCAGTTTTGTTAAAGGGATATCATCGATACCAATACGTGTAATGACTACAGAGAATTTGTTATCTATACCCCAGATAGCAGAAGCAGTGTCATAAGTTAGAAGTCCCATATACTCCTCCGCATGCATAAGTTCAAACTTTGAGTTCTTTACTCTGGAAAGAAGAGCGGAATTCCAGTAAGCTAAAGCAAAGGAATTTTCATCAGATACGCCACAACCACCCAGTGCATAGTTCCGAACACCAGCACCCATCCTGAATATCTCACCAGCATATTTAGTGGCACCAAGATTTATAGATATTAAAATTATAATGAAAGTTAAACTTCTCTTCATATTTTATAACTCATTTATTCCGATTTCACATAAGTTCCGATTATCTTCTTCAACTTGCCTTTTGAAAAAGATATCGTAAGCTTTGCATCTTCTCCTCTACCATTTACATCCAGTATTATTCCCTTACCAAATTTATCATGAATAATTTTCTGTCCAATTTTAAAATATTTTTGATCCTCAAAAATAACGGTTTTCTCTGGTTTTTTTCGCTGGTAACGTGGAGTTTGGAATTTATAAAAAGTGTAATCTTCTTTTTTAAGATATTTTTCATCGATCTCCAGAAGGAACCTGCTTGGAATCGTTGGGATGACAGATTCGTAGGTTCGTCGAGTACAGGCATAACAGAGCTTTACTCTCTTTTTTGCCCTGGTAATTGCCACATAAAGTAATCTGCGCTCTTCTTCCAATCCATGCAGGTTTTCAATAGACCTTGCATGAGGGATCAAACCGTCTTCCAGTCCCACGATAAAAACATGTTCGAATTCCAATCCCTTGGCATTGTGCATTGTCAAAAGTTTCACGGATTCTTCGTTTTCATCCACATTGTCCATATCGGTTTGTAATGAGATATTTTGCAGGTAATCGGTAAGCATAGGTTTTTCACCGGTTTCATGTTCAAAATTTTCGGAGAATTCTTCTGCTGCAGCTATAAATTCCCGGATGTTTTCAACTCGGGAAATATCTTTTGGGTCTTTACTATATTCGTAAAGTCCGATCAAATCCGATTCTTTTATGATTTTTTTTATCAGAGGAGTAACCGGAAGTTTTTTGAAGTCTACCTTCCATTTTTTTATTCGGGAAGCAAAATCATTAACTTTTTTCTCAATATTTATTCCAAGATAAGGGTTCTTTTTTTGAATGGATTCATATAAGTTCAAATTTTTTTCATTTGCATAATCTATTATCTTTCCAATTGTGATTTTTCCTATTCCACGTGGCGGAAAATTAATGATCCGTAAAAGACTTTCGGTATCTTGGGGGTTTGCTAAGATGCGAAGATAGGCTATAATATCTTTTATCTCTTTCCGTTGGTAGAAATTAACTCCTCCTACGATTTGGTATTTCATTTTTTTCTGCATAAATGAATTTTCAAAAACACGTGATTGAGCATTGGTGCGATAAAGAATTACGCACTCATTTAGACTTGTTCCAGCAGATTTTAATTTCAATATTTCGTTTGCCACAAATTCGGATTCGCTGTTTTCATTTTCCAGTTTAATTAATTCAGGTTTTTCTGAAGAAGTAATATCGGTCCAGAGAACTTTTTTGTGACGTTCAGTGTTGTATTTTATCAAACTATTGGCAGCGTCCAGAATTGTTTTTGGAGAACGGTAGTTCTGTTCCAATTTGATTTTTACAACATTCTTGTAATCATTTTCAAAACCAAGAATATTACGAATATCTGCTCCGCGCCATCCGTAAATCGCCTGGTCATCATCACCTACAGCGCATATATTTTGATGATTTTTAGCGATCAGATTAATTATTTTGAATTGAGCATAATTTGTATCCTGATATTCGTCGATCATTACGTATTTAAATTTTTTCTCGTATTTCTTCCTTACATCTTCATGATCATGGAACAGAATTGCAGCATACATGAGAAGATCATCAAAATCAAGGGCATTGTTTTCAAGCAGGAAATCCTGATAGGCTGTATAGATTTTATAAACTGCATCAGAAAAATAATTACTCTCATTGAATTCCATAAAATCCTTTGGAAGGATGAGAGAATTTTTTTGCTTACTGATAATCTCACGGACAGTGCCAGGATGGAATTTTTGGTGATCGATATCTAATTTTTTATAGATTTTTTTAAATACTGATTTCTGGTCAATTTCGTCGTAGATAGAGAAGTTTGGATCAAAAGGTAAGTACTTCTTTTCAAATCTGAGTATTCGTGTACATACAGAGTGAAATGTACCGATCCACAAAGAGGATGCAGATATTTTGAATGTATTTTCTAATCGTTCTTTTAATTCCCCAGCAGCTTTATTGGTAAAAGTTACTACAAGAATATTCCATGGATTTATTTTTTTTTCGTTTATGAGATAAGCAGTACGGTAAATTACAGA
>JAGLWO010000053.1 GCA_023133395.1 Candidatus Cloacimonadota bacterium
ATGAGCTTCCAACAAAGAGATAATAAATATGCAAACAGTGCGATTGTAGTCACTGTGAACGAAACAGATTATGGAAAAGGCATTATTGCTGGAATGAAATTCCAGAGAACTATCGAAAGAAAATGTTTCCTGAAAGAACATTCTTATTTTGCTCCCATCCAGAAAACCAGTGATTTTATAAATAATAAACTATCCAAGTCAAAAATCAATTCGAGTTACAGACCGGGAATAATATCAAGGAATTTAAATGATATTTTTCCAGAACAAATTTCTGAAAATCTTAAATTCGGGCTTAAAATTTTCGATAAAAGAATCCCGGGATTTATTAAAGAAGGTGTGTTAATTGCTCCGGAAACGAGAACATCATCCCCAATTAAAATTTTGAGAAATAATGAGTCATTTGAAGCTTTAGAAGTTTCCAATCTATACCCTGTTGGTGAGGGTTCGGGTTATGCCGGCGGGATTATGAGTAGCGCTGCTGATGGTTATAAATTAGGAAAAATATTTAAGTTTTAAAGGTTAGTTGTAGGAATGAAAATTGCTAAGTTAATTAAACAATGTAAAATAAATTGTGGGGGTTGGATGTTCAAGAAATTGTTTTTGATTGGGATAATACTTTTAATTATTAGTAGTGTATTTGCACAAACCGAAATTGTAGAACCCAAAATTGAAGCTGTTATAAAAGAAAACCAGATCGAAGTAACATACAGTATTCCTGAAGGTTATCATCAATCATTGCAGGAAGATTACTTCTATATTGAAACCGAAGAAATTAAGGGTGTTACCTTTGAACCAACCGTCTACCCCGAAGGTAAAAAAGATGCTGAAGGGAATATTGAATATTACGGAACAGTAACCTTGATAAAAAAGTTTACAATCGAAGATAACTTCAAAGATAAAATCGAACAAATAAAAATCTATGCAGGATATCAGTTATGCCTTGATTCTGGAGCCTGTTTATTCCCGGAGGAGAAGGAATTTTCTCTACCTTTAAAATCTGAACCCGTTTCACCCGAAACTTCTGGAACCAGTCCGCTGAACATCCTCAAATATCTTTTAATGGCATTCATTGGCGGATTAATCCTGAATATCATGCCATGCGTACTACCTGTTCTTTCCATCAAAGCAATGAGCATCGTTAAACAAAGTCAACAGGATAAGAAAATGATCTTTAAAAGTTCGATGGCATACACTCTTGGGATACTGGCATCTTTCATCATTCTGGCGATCATAATTGTTATACTGAAAATGTCCGGTGAGATGGTGGGATGGGGCTTCCAGTTTCAGAGTACTGGTTTTGTACTTGCTCTGCTGATCGTGATCTTTGTGTTTGCACTCTCTCTTTTTGATGTATTCATTATCCAGGTGCCAGGTATGACTGCTGCCACAAAAGCTTCTTCCAAAGGTGGTTTGACAGGCTCATTTTTAAGCGGGATTTTTGCTGTTCTTCTGGCAACACCGTGCACAGCTCCGCTTCTTGGTGCAGCACTTGGTTTTGCTTTTTTTCAACCACCAGTAATGATATTTAGTATTTTCATTCTTATCGGTCTTGGAC
>JAGLWO010000530.1 GCA_023133395.1 Candidatus Cloacimonadota bacterium
TGCTTTGTGATTATTATTACAAAAGATTTGATATTGATACTCGTGGAGTTCGTTACCCGGGTATAATTTCTTATGAAACTTTACCCGGTGGTGGAACAACAGATTATGCAGTAGAGATTTTCTATGAAGCTATCAAGAACAAGAAGTATACCTGCTTCCTAAAGGAAGGAACTTATCTGGATATGATGTATATGCCGGATTGCCTAAATGGTGCCATAGACCTTATGGAAGCAGATCCGGAAAAACTCAAGCATAGAAATGCATTTAATGTTACTGCAATGAGTTTTGCTCCTGAAGATATTCTTAGTGAAATTAAAGAAATAATCCCAGAATTCACAATGGATTATGAGGTAGACCCAATCCGACAGGCAATTGCTGATTCCTGGCCCAATAGTATGGATGATAGTGCTGCTCGTGAAGAATGGGGTTGGGACCCGAAATACGATTTAACTGCAATGACAAAAGATATGATTGAAAAACTTTCCAAAAAGTTGAAAAAATAAAAAATTTATAGGAGGAAAAATGTCTGTAAAAAAATTAGATGAAGTATTAACTAAAGCGATAGATGCGCTTTATGAAAAAGGTACTGCAAAAGGTAAAGAAATGGTTATTACTGGTGTGAAACCTGCGGAAGGTAAAAAAGGACCTCGTTTCTTTATTGAAGGAGAAGGAGATAAAGAGTTTATTAAAATGAATGCAAATTCTTATCTTGGTATGTCACTTAGAAAAGATGTAATCGAAGCAGAAGAGAAAGCTGCAAGAAAATTTGGTGTAGGACCTGGTGGTGTCCGTTTTATTAGTGGTACATATAAACCGCATATTGAATTGGAAGAAAAATTGGCAAAATTCCATGGCAAAGAAGCTTGTATGCTGTTCAGTTCTGCCTATATAACAAGTATGGGTGTTATCGTTCCATTAACTACAAAAGAAACAGTATTTATCAGTGATGAACTAAATCACAACTGTATTATTCAATCAATGAGACTTTCCAGACCTGCAGGAAAATTCATATATAAACATAATAATATAGCAGATTGTGAAGCAAAAGTCAAAGAAAGTATTGGAATAGGAAAAAGAGCTCTGATTGTTACAGATGGCATTTTCAGTATGAGAGGTGATAATTCCCCTCTGGACAAATTAGTCGCGATTTGTGAAAAATATAATGATGAATTCGAAGAAGGAATAATCACAATTGTTGATGATTCTCATGGTGTTGGTGCTTTTGGAAAGACTGGAAGAGGAACAGAGGAATATACAGGAACAAAGGTAGATATCATTATAGGAACATTGGGTAAGGGATTTGGTGTCAACGGTGGATATGTTGTTGCATCATCAAAAATAATACAATACCTTCGCGAAACAGCCCCAATGTATATCTATTCAAATCCAATAACTGTATCCGAAGCATCTGCTGCATTAAAAGCAGTCGAGATTCTTGATAGTCCGGAAGGTTTAGAAATGTTGGATTATCTTCGCAAGATGACCAAAAGATTTGAAAATGGTTTAAAAGAGTCTGGCTACGAAACTATTGAAGGTGAGCATCCTGTGGTGCCATTAATGGTAAGAGATACTCAAAAAACATCTGAACTTGTGAAATATCTTACTAAAAATGGAATATTAGCTACTGGATTAAATTTTCCTGTGGTGCCAAAAGGTGATGAAGAAATAAGATTTCAGATATCAGCAGATCATACAGAATATGATATTGATTATGTTATTGGAGTAATGAAAGAATATAAAGAAACTCACTAATTTTATAGTTTTCCTTATTGTGAAAACTTGCATAAAACGGGAATAATTAGGAACTAATCCTTATATATTCTCACTTTTATGTTTTTGGAATCTTAAACTCAATTTATAAATTCAAGATAAAAAACTACTTTCGTGAAAGTTAATAGTTTTTTTATTTGATAATATTAGTTATGGAAACAGGAATTTTATATATCGTACCTACTCCAATTGGAAATTTAGGAGACATGACTTTTCG
>JAGLWO010000531.1 GCA_023133395.1 Candidatus Cloacimonadota bacterium
AGAGTGTTATCAGAAAGTAATAGAGGTTGATCCTGATGATGCAGGAGTATATTACAATATGGGAATTGACTATCATTATAAAGGCAACTACGATAAAGCAATGGAGTGTTATAAAAAAGCTGCAAGATTGGGACATAGAGCAGCGCAAGATTATTTAAGAAAAAATTGGATTTCCTGGTAGGGTTTGATACATTGTTATGATCTACTGGAAAACATGGGGGAATAATGAAAGACATTTGCTCAGTAACAGGTTGTAATCGCGAAGTGTTTGAAAAGGGAAAATGTATCTTCCACTGTGATAAAGACGATTGGTTTGATGAAATTGAAATATATGGTGAAAAGAAAAGAGATTGGTCAAGAAGTAGGGAAAAAGTTGATCATTTTTGGTTTGAGATAAGAGATAAAATAATGTCTAATAATAACACTGATGAATACCTTTTTGAAGGGTTTATTTTTCCTGAATTTGAAAAAGATTTTGATTTTGCAAAAATTAAAAATTTTAATAAAATAGATAAAGAGTTGGTCTTTGATAAAAAAGCTAATTTTAAAGATTCTATTTTTTTAGATGTAGCATATTTTAGTGATATTACATTTCAAAATGAAGTAAATTTTTGTGATTCAGAATTTCAGGACAGAGCTCATTTTTTTAATTCGAAATTTCAAAATAAAGCGTTTTTTGGATTTTCTATTTATAATAATGATGTTTTATTCTCTAAATCAACTTTCGAAAATAAAGTAAGTTTTGAACATTCTACATTTCAAAATAAATTTGAGTTTGTGAATTCAGTTTTTCAAAATGAAGTTAGTTTCTGGGGTTCAATTTTTCAAGGAAAGGTTTCATTTTTTGATGCTTCTGATAAAAAATATACAAAAGGTATTTTAAAATTCCATTCTACAAAATTTGAAGAAAAATCCTCTTTAGATGTTAGAGATTGTGATGTTAAATCTATAATAATAGTTAATCTTATAAATTACTCTAATTTTCTTAGATTAACGAATATTAATGTATTAGATAATTTTATTTTAGTAAATATAAATCTTACAAAATTTGAGTTTCACAATTTGAATTTAATTAAATGTAAGACAGCAATAGAAAATGTTTCTTTTATTAGCAGTTCGGGTTTTGCAGTTTTTAATGGTGTTAAATGGGGTGATATTAGTAAAACTTTTGATAAAACAACAGACAGAGATACATTCAGACAACTAAAATATGTGAATGAAAAACAGGGAAACATAATCGAAGCTAATAAATTTTATTCAGCTGAGATGAAGGCGTATAAAGAAGAATTAAAAGATAAAAAAAATAAACATCGTTGGCAAGATAGAGTTATTTTTTGGTTAAACGAAAAAGTTTCTAATTTTTCACAGAATTGGTTAAAACCTTTAGGATGGTTTTTCTTGATAGGTTTTATAGCGTTTGTATTTTCCAATTTTAGTAAAATAATATCATATTTGAATGATACATCTAAAATAACTTTAACTACTTTATGGAATGCTATAAATCAGTTTTTTAAATATTTAAATCCATTCAATACTTCTGCTGGTGAATGGAATCCTGTTATTTGGCTCGTATTTAAGGCATTATCGATATTCATAATTTATCAGTTCATTATATCTTTAAGAAGGCAAACGAGAAGGTGATTGAAATTATGCAAATATTAAGAGATCAAAGCAAACCCCCTTTAATTCCCCCTTATGAAGGGGGACAGGTTCATGCTCCCCTTGATAAGGGGAGATGCCGTTAGGCAGAGGGGTTCACATTCATCAGTGAACATCAGTGTGAATCGGTGGTTAAATAAAAAAGGGAGATAACCTATGGCAAAAAGAGAACATTGGTCAAGTAGAAGGGCTTTTATTTTAGCGGCGATCGGTTCCGCAATTGGTCTGGGGAATATCTGGAGATTTCCTTTTAAATGTTATGAAAATGGTGGAGGTGCTTTCCTTGTGGCGTATATTATTGCTATGATCACAGCAGGTATTCCATTATTGATTATGGAACTCAGTTTAGGACATCGTTTTAAACTTGCTGCTCCACTTTCATTTCGGAAAATCGGCAAGAAATTTGAGTGGATAGGCTGGTGGGCAGTGTTTGTGGGATTTGTTATTGTTTGCTATTATGCTGTTGTAATGGCCTGGGGTTTAAATTATTCTGTATTTTCTTTCACACAGGCATGGGGAGAAGATACAAGTAATTTCTTTTTTAACAAATTCCTGGGGCTTACAGAAGGACCTTATAAATTAGGAGGGATTCAAGTACCAATAATGATTTCTTTAATTGTTGGTTGGATACTGATAGTAGGAGCAGTTTGGAAAGGAGCAAAAACAGTTTCAAAAGTTGTTTATGTAACAGTTTTTTTACCATGGCTGCTTCTGATAGTATTTGTTATTAGAGGAGTTACACTTCCTGGCTCAATGAATGGCATTATCTATTATTTACAACCACATTTCAAAGAGCTATTAAATCCCAGTGTATGGATTGCAGCTTATGGACAGATCTTTTATTCCTTGTCTATTGGTTTTGGAATTATGATTGCTTATGCAAGTTTTTTACATAAAGATGCTGAAATTATCAATAGTTCTATTATTATTACTCTCAGTAATTGCACAACCTCTTTTATTGGTGGTTTTGCTGTTTTTGGCTCTTTAGGTTATTATGCTCATATCAGTGGGCAAGCAGTTGAGAATGTATTAAAAGGGGGGCCGGGTCTTGCTTTTATTAGCTATCCAACCATAATAAACCATCTTCCATTTGCACGGTTCTTTGGAATTATATTTTTCTTGATGTTATTAACACTGGCTATCGATTCTGCATTTTCTCTGTTAGAATCTGTATCTTCGGCTATGCGTGATAAATTTGGCTGGAGTATTAAAAGGTCTAATTTCACAGTTGCTTCAATTGCGTTGGTAATTGGCTTAATCTTCACAACTGGAGCAGGACTTTTCTGGTTGGATATTGTAGATAAATGGATAGAATTTTTCGGGTTATGTGCTGTAGTTTTAGTTGAATGTGTTGTTTTGGGGTGGTTTTTCAAGCTTGATAAACTAAGAGAATATGCAAATGCTTACTCGGAAATAAAAATTGGGAAATTATGGAATTATCTTATAAAATTTATTCTTCCTGTTATAATATTTGCTCTGATAATAACTGAAACAATTAAACTCATTACTAAAGGATATGAAAATTATCCCACCAGTGCACTTTTAATTGCGGGATGGGGTGTTGTGATCATTTTGCCAATTATTGCTTTAATATTCGCAGGAACGAAAAGGAAAAAGGTTGTTCCTGACTCCGAAGTTGTTATCCCAAAAACTCCATTTATAGGTAATCTGGGATATGTTCGCATGAATAGGTATTTGAATTGTATTTTGATTCTTGCTGTGTTAATGGCTATTTTATTGATTTTAAGCAATTATGTAGAATCACTGAAACCTTTAATAATTCCTGCTATTGGTATTTGTATTTTTCTGGTATTAGTGGGAGGAGCAATCTACTTTACAATAATTTCAATTAAAGATAGTCAGTTTAGAGATAAGTGGGCAGAAAAAACACTTGGCAAGGATGAATATGAAGTTTAAAGTATAAAAATGAAGAAGCTCGTAATTTTATTCCTGATTTTCACCTGTAGTTTATATGCATTTGATGAAAGAGAAGTACTTCTTAAACAGGCTAATAGGCTCGTAGCCCGCAGACAGTATGAAAAAGCAATAAATATATATGTATCGCTGCTTGAAGATTATCCGGATGATCACATAATTATAGAGAAATTAATTTTAAATTTACTAAGAATTTCAAAGATAGGAAAAGCAGAAAAAATCCTGGAAGATAAAAAGAACATATTATCTGGAATTGAATATGTCAGACTCAAAACATCAATCCTTCTATTAAAAGGAGAGATCAAACAAGCTTATAAATTCTGCAAGAACTTCCTTAACGAAAATTCTAGAAGAATGAACTACTACAAGGTTTTAGCAAATATATTCGAGCAATATCGTCAGTATGAGTATGCAATCGAAATTCTGAAACAAGCCCGAAAAATAGCGAATGACAATCATCTACATACTAAAGAACTGGCATTTAATTACCAGAATTTGAAGGACTATAAAAATGCGATCTTTGAATATCTAAAACTATTGGAACATCAAAGTAGTTACTATAATTTTGTTCTTAATAGGCTAAAAAAAATCTTACAGGAGGATAGCGCATACATCACTACCATTGAGAAATCAGTAAGAAAAACAGATGATAAAAAAATTCAGGAAATTTATGCTTTATGCTTGGCAGAGATAGGGGAATATGAAAAGGCTCTCAAAGAATATGAAACCTTAGATTCTTCTAAATTGAAAGATTTTGGTGATAGATTGGTAAGCACCGGAAATCTTGATACTGCAATCAGTGCTTATGAAATCTATCTAGGTAAAATCCGTGAACCATATTTAATTTCTGATATTAAGATAAAATTAGCGGAAATATACATCACACAAGGGCAACTCGATAAAGCTAAAGAGGTTCTTTTACAGGTTTATGAAGACAGCAGCATTAAAGGAAAGAAATATCGCCATAAAACCCGGGCTAACAGGTTTTGCCGTGAACTTTTAGCTGAGATTCTGCTGAAACAGAATGCTCCTAAAGAAGAAGTCCTGAAGTATTTGGATGAAGCAAAAACTTATGCTTTTAATAGGAAAGAAAAAAATGAGATCGAATTTAAAATTATACATTTCCAGATTATGAATGAACAATATTCTCAAAGTAAAGAAAAGTTATCGAAAATCCTGAAAAAAGAAGATACAAGTTCTGATATTTACAAACTGGGTTATTATTATTCCTTTCTTCTTGCTTTAATGCAGAATGATCCAGCAGCAGATAGCCTTCTGGGAGAGTTATTGATCAACTTGCCCGAAAACTATATTACAAATGATGCTCTTTTTCTTTCAGTGCTTGGTTCTGGTCTCGACGGGAATACAAGGGAAGATTTTCTTCTTGCATATCGCAAAAAGTTGCTATTTAAGGATGAAAAAGCAATTGAGATATTAATGGAAATTTATAATGAATCCCAAAATGAAGAAATGCTTATCCTTGCAGGAGAATGGGCAATTGGTTCTAATAAGAAAGATAAAGCTGTAAGTATTTTTTCACACGATTATTCTAATGAGTTATTAGCTGAATATGCTTTGCTTCAGAAAACCAGGATAACTCAGGATAAAATTGAAAAAGCAAAATTGAGTACTGATTTTCTGAAACTTAATCCTCAGTCTGTATTTTCTCCTGAGTTCAGGAAATTATTGGAGAACTGATGAGACCTGTTTTTAGATATTTTGTCTTGTTTCTAATATTTTTTTTGTTATTCAGATTTTTTGGTATAATCTTTTCCTTTACTATTCGCTTCTGGTATATCGTGTTACCTGTATTAATTTATTTCTATTTTGTAGCAAAGAAACGCCTGGAAAATAAATACACCAAACGAAGAACAGGTCTTGATCCTGATAAAGAGGTAAAACTGAAAAAGGAACCAAAGATAGAAGTGGAAGATGAAGATTGAAGAAATATCTCCCCATAATCTGGCTCTTTTAAACGGTTTTCAATACCATTTAAAAGTTGAAAAAGGACTTTCTCCCAATAGTGTAGAGAGCTATTACCGAGATTTGAGAGATTTTCTTTTATTTGTTCAGAAAAAAACTGAGACCATTCAAAC
>JAGLWO010000532.1 GCA_023133395.1 Candidatus Cloacimonadota bacterium
CTCTACCGACTGAGCTACATGAGCAAAAAATGGAGCGGGGAACGGGGTTCGAACCCGCGACCCTTAGCTTGGAAGGCTAATGCTCTGCCAATTGAGCTACCCCCGCAAAAAAATGGTGGAGGGGGAAGGATTCGAACCTCCGAAGGCATCCGCCAGCAGATTTACAGTCTGATCCCTTTGGCCACTCGGGAACCCCTCCAACATGGTGCCGACAGTAGGAATCGAACCCACAACCGCTCGATTACAAGTCGAGTGCTCTACCGTTGAGCCATGTCGGCCTTCCTAAAATTCGTGACAGAAAAAACATCCTTTTTCCCTGTCATTTTTTTTCACTAAAATACTTATAAAAAGAACTATAGACAAGTTAGACAAAAAATTTTCTTTGTGTATATGTGTCAATTGATTTATGTAAAATATCTTATATAAATATTTATTAATAAGAGAATCTATAAAGATAGTTAAAAATCAGTTTATTTTTTTTATTAAATCAGCTCCCAAACAGTACCGTCTGGCGTATCTTTTAATTGAATACCGATTTTTTGGAGATCATTCCGTATTTTATCTGCCATTTCCCAATTGCTAATTTTCTTAAACTCAATCCTGCAATTTATGAGAAGTTGCACCAGTTCCTCGGAAACATCATCCAGACTTGATTTCAGTTTTTCTTCTAAATTGGAAAAAAATCCCAGGACCCGTCCCAGTTCAACCAGCAGGTGTGCAAAATTCATATCCTTAGAACTGCGGGTACTTTTGGTAATTTCGAAAAGAACGTATAATGCCTTTACCTAATATTGAAAACCCTATGGGGACTGTTTATATACATGGAACTCTATTCTTTATTTTTAGTAAAAAAATAGTACATGACGGGAATAAAAGAAAGTACAAAAAACGTGGAAGTAATAAGACCACCAATTGTTGATAGGGACAATAATCTCCAGAAATCACTTTTTCCAATATCGGTGGCAATAAGCATTGGTATTAAACCTGCAATAGTTGTAAGCGATGTCATTAAAATGGGTCGAATACGATCTCGGGCAGCTTGTAAAATTGCTATTTTGATTCCAAAACCTTTTATTCTCAATTTATTCATATGATCGACTAAAATAATGGAATTATTAACAACAATTCCGGCAAGCAAAATTAAACCGATTCGTGCATAAGAATTAAATGTTTCACCAGTAAAATAGAAAATCAATGCAACACCTGTGAAAGCAAGAGGAAGGGTTAACAAAATAATGAATGGATACTTAAATGATTCATATAAAGAACATAAACTCGTATAAACCAATAAGATTGCAAAAACGAGTAAATAGAACAACTGCTTTTTATCTTTATCGCTGCTAAAATTATCATTATCTTCTATAAAACTATACCCGGAAGTCATGGGAAAAGTTTCTTTAAATTCTTCGATGAATTTTTTCCCTTTTTTATACGAACCTCGAAAATCAAAATTGATGCGACGGGTATAAAGTTCATCTTCTCTATTTATTTCAGCCAATATTTCCTGTTTATTTATTTCTGCTACTTCATTAAGTTTTATTTGTGAACCAAAATTATTTTTGATGATCAGACTTTTTAATTCCTCGATTGTAAAATCATTAAAATCATCATCTAAAATAACAAAAGCCAATTCCTGTTCTGAAACTTTCCGGTAGAATCTATTTTGAGCACTGTTGATCTTTGTATAAACCTGGTTAATTATTGTGTAAATATCCATTCTGTTAGCAGCAAGTTTTTTACGATTAAAACAAATTTGATATTCAAAAAGTTTTTTTTCTTTCCACCAACCGGTTGCATTTGTATCGATATTTTGAACTCGCTTGTTTGTTTTTTGCATGAACACTTTAATATTTTCTGAAATCTCTTTTAATTTCAGATAATTATAACCTCTGATTTCGATCGAGAAATTTGCGGTCGTATATCCACCTCCGCCAAAAGAAGGTCCGAATCCCCAAATATATACATTAGCATTTCCAAAATTCGTAGCATAAGCTTTCAATTTTTCGCGCATAATGAGTGGATAAGCAGTTTGTTTTGTTTCCTCATCAAAATCGATCCTTATATATGCATATCTTGTCCAGACCTGCGTTTTGATAGAAAATACTTTTTCATCTCCAATAACTTTATCTTCAAACATACGAGTAATTTTATTGGTTTGATCGATATTAGAACCAATCGGTAAGCGAATTCGGACGGCAAGATAATCATCTTTGGGAAATTTCCAGGTAAATCCTTTATCGACTTTATTAATAAATATCCAACTGGAATATGCTAAAAATCCTAAAACTATGATCAACCAAATCCAACGAAATCGGAGAATAAATTTGAGGATTTTTTGGAAAACGGTCAAATCGGGATTAAAATGGATATCTTCAACAGGTTTAATACGAACAGATTTAATTTGAAGAAATTTATAGGCAGCAAGCGGAATAAATGTAAATGATACAAATAATGATGATAACAGGGAAAGAACCATCGCATAGACAAAAGGAAGATAAAATATTTTCACATCTCCCTGCATATAAAGGAACGGAGCAAAGACAATAGTGGTCGTTAATGTGGAAGCAGAAATTGGTAAAGAAATTTCTCTGACTGCTAATATCGAAGCTCTTTTGCGGTCATATCCAAGATTTTGATAACGAAAAATATTTTCATAAACAACGATCGAATTATCGACCATCATTCCAAAACCAAGCGTTAGACCTGCTAAGGATAAAATGTTTAAACCGATTTTCAGATAAAACATTAAGATAAAAGTCAGCATGGTTGAGAAAAAGATGGTTGTTAAAACCAGAAAAGCAGATTGTGCATGTTTTAAAAAAATCAGGAGAACAACAAAAATTATGAGAACTACAAAAATTCCTCTCTTGTATAAGATGCTCATATCTTTTGAAATTTTCTCCGATTCATCTTCAAGTTTCACAACTTCGATATCTTCCGGTAAAAATGTTTTTTGCTTTTTAATAATAGACTTTAGTTTTTTTGCTAATTGGAGAGCATTTGCAGTCGATTTTTTTTGAATAGTCAGAGAAAGTTGTGGCATTCCATTATAACGAAGATAGTTAAAAGCAGGTTGATAGGATTCCTCAAATTCGGCAATTTCTCCCAATCTAATGATTGAACCATCATTTTTATTCAATTTAATATTTTTTAGTTCATCGATAGCATGATAAGTATTTTCTAATTGGATTATATAAGAAAGTCCATTTTCCTTGAAACCGCTGATCGATTCCTTATTACCAAAATCGTTCAGTTTTTGCCTGATCTCATAAGGGGAAACTCGATTCAATTCCGGTTGCTTGAGAATTATTTTAATCTCTTTTTCCCGGTTTCCGATAATCTCACAACTCGAAACTCCCTCGATAGAATTGAGTTGATATTTAAAAGTTCTTTCGATCATTTTCTCGAGTTCATCAAGTTGATATGGACCGGAAATACCATATTTCAGGAATTCATCTTCACTGAATTCTCTCGGAACATATTCCCTGATGCGAGGAGTTACATTGTCCGGAAGCTCATCGTGTAAAAGCTGTAATTTTTCATTTAATTCAAAACGGACAAAATCCATATCCGTATTACGGGCGAATTCAATACTGACCACGGATCGTTGATTATAGGAAGTCGATTTGACTTTAGTAATATTGGGAATCGTGCTTCCAATAGCTTCGATAGGAGAAGTTATATTTGCTTCAACTTCTTCCGGCGAAGCATCCGACCAATATGTAACAATAGTTAAACGTGGATAATTAAGGTTTGGAAGTAATGAGAGAGGAATGTTCAAGACAGCATAAACAGCAATGACAATAATTGCCAGGTAAAGCATTGTTACGGTAATTGGTTTTTCGAGTGCGATTTTTGTTAATAACATTGATTAAACACCGAAAAACACCGAAAACACTGATTCATTTTTTTCATTTTATTAAACACCGGAAACATTGCAATACAAATTCAGTTAGTTCTTCAAAGTATAAATATTCAAGACAAAACCGTCATCTTCATTTCCGGTTATTTCATACAGCTTATTTTTATAGAATTTACAATTTTCGAATTTATCATTTACTTTTCGACATTGTCCGATTATTTTTCCATCTTTACCGATGATATCGAATAAATTGCCGTTTTTATCTACAGTCTGAACCCACAAATTTCCCTCAGGTCCAATCAACATAGAAGTAATTGTGTTTTCAAATTCATATCCTGAAAAATTCATATCCAAATCAGCTCCTGAAGCTTTGACTTGCTTTTTTACTTCTTCCAGCGTGTTTTCAATTTCTTTAATATCCTCGGCTGACTTTTTAATTTTTTTGATCTTTTTTGTGATATTCATTATGTGTTCACCATCAGCATCGAGAACCTGAATTCGATATTCATCATAAGACATATTTGTGATATAAATATTCTTTTCTGTTTTAGCATAGATCGGAATCTTGCTTTCTCCGATATTCATCTTTAACGGGTTAAAACTCTCCGAGTAAAGAAACTTTATCGAATCACCGGCGATCAGTTCGATAGTCGGTTTTGAAAGAACAGAACCTTTCTTCTGATCGAACTCGATTCCCATATAAAAATAAATTTTTTTATCGTCGATATACTTGATATCCATTGGAATCTGCATTTGTTCAAAAAGCACATCTTCTAGATAATTTCCATCATAATCAAAATAGGAAGTTCGCTGATTCATCTGGTCAACAACACCGACGCAGGATTTTTTCTCATCATTAAAAATACTAAAAGGCAAAGAAAATTCTCCCGGACCTCTTCCTGTTTGGTCCAGAACTTTGATTATCTTTCCTTCAAGATCGAGAATAGTAACCGATTTAGCTTGTGAATTCACAAAATAAATACGCTCATTTGTCATTATGAAATTCTGGATCGAGTCCAGATCTTCATTTAATGCAAACGAATTTTCCAACTTTAATTCCTGCCCTGAAACTTTCGGTTGTAATGAATTTTCAACATCCTTAACATCAGAAAACAAAATCACACTAAAGATCAAAGTGAAAGATAAAAAAAATAGTTTTTTCATTGTCCCTCCTTTATAATTTTAAATTTCCAAATACTTCTATAGGTTGCATAATAAATGACAAAATTTTTTTCATCAAAAACTATACTATCCTCTCCGCTATTATAAGGTAAAATCTTGTGTTCACACAATGTATTTCCTTCTTCATCGAATATGCAAATATAACGATTCAAACTTTTTCTTTCAGCAAGTTCAGTCCAACCGAGAGTTGTTAAAGTAAATAATAAATTCATCGAAGAAGAATATTCTAGATCGCTGAAAGCACTGATTCCCCAAACTTTTTTATCATTTTCAAACATTATAAATTTCGGTTTCGGTAATTTCTTCTTGATCAAAGCCGGATTACAAAATGCTTTTTCAATGTTTTCCGAATTAATAGAATAAATTGTAAAATCAGGATAATTACATGTTACAAAAAATTTGTTTTCATTTTCATCTATATTTACCGTGAATAATTTATTTCGTGCTTTTTTTTCCAGTAAATTTCCCCTTTTCGACGGTTCGAAAATTCCATCGATTAGTGCATCAGAATTCAGATCGATTCTTCCTACACAAAAATCGATAGCAGAATCATAAGGAGTTATATAAAGATAATTCAGTGATAGAAACAATCGATAAGGTCTGAATTCAAGTTTTATCCTTTTTATCTCATTAAATTCGTTATCATAGATATAAATATTATAATTGTTGAGATCCGCAACATAGAGTCGGTCTCGAATATCATCATAAAGAATATCAATTGGAAATACCAGATCATTTGGACCTTTACCTTTTGATTTCTGAATTATTTTTAATGGTCTTGTATCATTTGTGAAAGAATTTAAGTTGAAGATAATTATTTTATATTCAAATTGGTCTAAAATTATCAACTGATTATTTTTTTGGGATAGAGTTACAATTTTTGGCATGAATTCTTCTGAACCCGATTTTGATAGATAACTATCTATTTTTTCAATTAGTTCGAGCTGCATCGAATCTTTTGAATTACAATAAACTTTTTTCTTATAAGAATCAAAAATATTTTCAGCCTTTATTGAGAAAAAGCTAAATATTATGAATATGAATAATATTATTTTCCGTGAATTCATCTTTATCTCCAAATAATATAACTCAAACAATCCTGTTTGAGAAAAATGTAATATAAACCTCCGGTTTGTGAGAAAATACAAAAAGTTCTCAAAGCGGAGCTATGAGTTACGATAATGCACAATCAGGAATGATTGTGACACAAGATTAAATCTCCAAATCCCTCAATATCTCCCGAATATTTTTTCTCCTTTTACTATCTGCCATTTAGCAAAAGCAATAATATAATCATATCTTGTTTGTAGAAGCTCGATCTTTGCATTCAAAGTTTCATTAAAAGTGGTTTTAAAATCGAGAAAACTGATCAATCCATGCCTGAATCTTTCTTGAATGAGAAACAGTTTTTTCTCTGCCAGAGCGAATTTTTGGATACATATTTTTATCTCATCCTGCTTCAATTTGAGATCGAGTTTTTTTGATGCGAGTTCTTTTTGCAGCTCTTGTTGTAAAGAATTAAAATTTAATTCTTCCTGTTTTAATCTTCTTTTGCTGATGGAAAAATCGTTCAATTTTTGGGCGAAAGAACCGAGTGAGTAGGAAAGATTCAAAGAAAGTTCCCAGTATTTTGTTTCCTGGTCACGAATTATAAAATTTCCTTCATAATCATAAGTTTGTTCCGCATCTTTCCAGTATTTGATATTTCTCCAATTATAATAACCATTCACATAAAGATCGGGGAAAATTCTTTTCAGATAGATATTCTTTTCGATCTTTCTTCTTTTTTTCGCAAAATTCGACATCTTCCAATCGAGATTATTTTCGTATGAAATGATTCCAATTTCTGTCGGAAGCAAGTTATTTATATTGGAAAACATTGTTTCTTTTTTGAAACCTCTTCCGGTTTTTTGAGATAGTTCGAGTAATTTCTTTTCAATATCATTTTGCGTTTTGGTTATATTTAGTTCTGCATTTTTTTGTTCGATTTGCGTTGAATATAGATCGAGTACAGTTCTTTTACCGGTTTTTATCATTTCTTTTACGAATTCGCTTTCATTATCATAGAATTCAGCATAATTCAGATAATAGTCCAGCGATTCTTTCAGGATCAAGATTTCGGAATATAATTGTAAAATTTCCAAAACAGTTGATTGTTTCTGTTGTTGATAATTTAATTTTTCATTATGAAAATCCAAGCAAGAAAGTTTATAATTGGAAAATCGCTCGTCGAACAAATACAGGTTTTCCGAAACAGAGATATTGTTCGTTCTGATATCATTACCGTCTATGTCGTATTTTGCGTTTGCATAAGCTGTTATTTCAGGAATAAAATCGAATAATTTATTTAGATTTTCAGATCGATAGATTTTAACATTTTGTTCTGCATTTTTTATTTCATAAGAATTTACCAAAGCAGCATCGATGCAGTCAAAAAGTGTTATCTCTTCGGCAATTAATAACAGATTCAGAAAACATAATAAAATTAAGATTATTGTTTTTTTCCCCGAAAAATCGGGATTAAACTTAGTTTTTAACATATCTTTAATCTCCAAATTCTCTTTTTCTCCTTGTTCCCAAATTCCGATTTGGGAACACAGTTGGATGAGAAATTTTATTTCGATAAATACAAAATACAATTTTTTCCATAATTGCATTCCCAAATTGGAATTTGGGAATGAGGAGATTCTTCTCTCTCCAGTTTTAAATCACCAAATCAAAAAATATTTATAGATTACAGCATCATTTATCAAGAAAATTTCATTCCCTGAAATTGCCATAGTTTCGAACACAAAACTTTTTTTATCCCGAATATGAAAAATTCTTTCGATGGAACCATCAAAATTGTAATAAATCAGTTGAGTATCTGTTTTCAGATCATCATCACTGCTTTGTGAAAAAGCCGGAATAATAAAACCTTGTTTAAATTTTTGCAGTTGACCTAAATATTGATTTTCATAAATGAAATCAATTTTGTCAAATACAATATCTACAATTTTTCCCTGCTTATCGAGCATTAATATCTTTGGAGAATATATAAAAGAAATCATATGTAATTCTTCAAAAGATGAAAACGAATAAAAATTCTTCGGAAATGCAGGTAAATTTTGAGTTTTCAACCATTCTGCCATATCAAAAACCTTTTTTAGCGAATCACTTTTAAGTTCATAAATTCCAGCAGTTTCGGGAATAATTGGTAATTTGTTCGTATAATAATGATCATCGAATTCGGATAATTTCCATTGTCCCGAATAATCGATTTTTTTAATATATTCACCTTTTTTTGAAAGTATTTGAGTTCTTCTATTCCCTATTTCATTAACTGCCAGAGTTTCATTTTCGTATTTACAAATACTTAACGGACTGGAAAACTCGCCCGGACCAATTCCTGTTCTGAAACTTTCCGGTAGAATCTATTTTGAGCACTGTTGATCTTTGCATAAACCTGGTTAATTATTGTGTAAATATCCATTCTGTTAGCAGCAAGTTTTTTACGATTAAAACAAATTTGATATTCAAAAAGTTTTTCTTCTTTCCACCAACCGGTTGCATTTGTATCGATATTTTGAACTCGCTTGTTTGTTTTTTGCATGAACACTTTAATATTTTTATAGTATAATTAAAATAGACTCAACTCACCCAGGCAAGTAAAGTACATTCCCAGTTAATTAATAATAAAAAAAACGCTCCATTTATACGGAGCGTTTCAATCCTTGCTTTGTTGGACAATTAATTCAAACGTCAAATTTCCAGACGGGAGCATTTTCGAGGATAAGTTTCAATCCTTGGTTTGGTGGAAGTAACAATTTAAACAAGATCATACAAACTAAACACGATCTGCCAAATGGGTTTCAATCCTTGGTTTGGTGGAAATAAGAATTTAAACATTTTCCGGATAATTGCTGGTTGGGATGGACCATAACGTTTCAATCCTTGATTTGGTGGAAGTCACAATTTAAACAAAAAGACCACGCTGGACAGTATCGAAGTATAATTGGTTTCAATCCTTGATTTGATGGAAGTAACAATTTAAATCAATCTGAAGTCTCTTTTCAAACATCTTGAGTTGGTGTTTCAATCCTTGATTTGATGGAAGTAACAATTTAAACAGGATTTGAAAAAGTCCATGAAGCTAGGATGATAGTGTTTCAATCCTTGTTTTGGTGGAACTATAAATTCAAAATTGTGTAGTAAGGAGTGGAAAGAATGATGTTTTATAGGTTTCAATCCTTGTTTTGGTGGAACTATAAATTCAAACTACATACTTTATGTATATTCCTTCCGGTTTTCTGGTGTTTCAATCCTTGTTTTGGTGGAACTATAAATTCAAACACGAATAATAATTGAACCGGGATTGCCTTTTGATAAGAGTTTCAATCCTTGTTTTGGTGGAACTATAAATTCAAACATCTATGAGTATCAACTTCTAAATTATGTTTCATTTCTTGTTTCAATCCTTGTTTTGGTGGAACTATAAATTCAAACGATATAGAAGTACTTGCAGTAAACATATACCTTCCAGTGTTTCAATCCTTGTTTTGGTGGAACTATAAATTCAAACTGCAGGGATAGAATTCTCCTTCTACTCCCTTGATAAGTTTCAATCCTTGTTTTGGTGGAACTATAAATTCAAACTTAAGAAGATTAAAATTAACCTTTAACCAATATTATTGTTTCAATCCTTGTTTTGGTGG
>JAGLWO010000533.1 GCA_023133395.1 Candidatus Cloacimonadota bacterium
CTGGAAATAATGAAAATTCTTGGAATTCAATATGGTATAATCGTCCTGACCAAGATCGATCTTGTAGATAAAGATCTGCTTGAACTGGCAACTGAAGAAGTAAGAAATTTTGTGAAAGATTCATTCCTGCAAGATGCATCCATTGTAAAAGTTTCATCTGAAACTAATCAAGGTCTGGAAGAACTTGTGCATACAATAACAGATATTATCCCAAAAATTTCCCAGCGCAGTTCTGAAGGAACTTTTAGAATGTATATCGATCGTATCTTTTCTAGGGAAGGTTTTGGAACAATTGTAAATGGTTCTGTGCTTTCAGGCTCAATTACGAAAGAAAGCTTAGTATTTTTACTGCCAGGGGAAAAAGAACTTCGAATACGTAAGTTAGAACATCACGGTAAAGAGGTTGATAGAGTCAATGCAGGAGATAGAGCCTCATTTAACCTTGTTGGTTTCAAACAAAAAGATTTCCGTAGAGGAATGGTTCTTTCCGATAGACCAATAAAAGAAACCAATCTGGTGGATGTAAAAATCACTATTTTCCAAAAGGATATTAAACTTGGTTTATGGAACCAGGTTATGTTTCTGCTGGGAACAAACAGACTGATGACTCGTATTCATCTTTTGGATAAAGATACACTGGAAAGTGGAAAAACCTGCCTTGCCCAGGTATACCTTCCCAAACGGATCATAACACAATACGAAGATAAATTCATAATCAGGAATTCTTCCGGAGATTTAACTCTGGGTGGAGGTTATATTGTCGATCCTTACCCACTTCATCACCGACGTCGCCGGGATGCCCAGATTGAAATTGTTAAAAAAATCTCTTCTGGTGAATTACCTGAACTCGTAGCAGCAGAAGTAAGAAAATCAGCATTACCTGTGACTCATGAGGAAATAGCAAATAAGCTAAGTCTAACACCAGATGAACTTATTGATGTGATTTTTCAACAACTTCCTGGAGATATTATTTTTTATCAATCAAAAGATAAGATCCTTCTTCTTGCGAAGAAATTTAGTACAGCAATACAGAATAAAATTCTAACCGGACTTGAGGAATATCATAAAAATTTTCCTCTAAAGGAAACTGGCAAAACATTTAATGAGCTACTGGGAATTTTTGGAACACAACCAGATGAAATAACCAGGTTAACATTAAAATTAATTCTTCAAAACCTGGAAGAAGAAGGAAAAATAAAACAGGTAGAACAAACCTGGACACTGGTTTCTCACGATATCAGATTAGATGATGGGACAAAGTCTCAAATCGAAAACGTTAATGAATACTTGCAATCTATCGGTAATAACTCCATCGATTTTGAAAACATTTTTCTGAATATGCAAAAAGAAGACATAAATAAAAAAAGATTAAATCAGATCCTTTTTTATTTAGTAGATAAAAAGAAAGTTCATTTCATTCAGAAGAAGTATATTCATACTGATTTTTTTGAACGATCAAAGAAATTGCTTATCGAATATTTAGAACAAAGCAAAGAAGGAATAACTGTAGCACAATTTCGCGATATGATTCAGAGTAATCGCAACACAGCTCTACTTCTTCTTGAGTTTTTCGATAGGGAAAATTTAACCATACGTAAAGGGAATTACCGGTTTTTGAAGAAAAAGTTTCTTAAAAAAGATAGTTAAACTAAAAATTAATTACCCAAAACCTAGAAATATCTTGACATAATAAATTTTAAATTTTTTAAATTTAATTATAGAAATTTAATTTGTTTATTCAAATTTTTTAGTATATTAAGTAAATTATAAATTCATAATATTAAATATAAAGCTGGGAAACATAAAAAACCAGAAAAATGATTTTACTGAAATAAGGAGGGAATGATGGATAATAAAAAAATACTAGTTTTAATCTTTCTCTATTTTTCTTTCACCTTGTTATTTGCCGACTACGCAATAACTCGTGGTCCTGATGTTGGAGAAATATATTTTATTGGACCAACAGCAACTGGAGAAGGTATTTACCGCTCTACCGATTTTGGCGAGATAGCTACATGCATGGATAGCATCAGTGAAGTAGAAAGTATTTGCGCTGACATTACTCTAGGTAGTTTATATCGTGTTAGAATGCCGGATTGTTTATATTATTCAAATAATTACGGACAATATGGAAGCTGGATTTTTAGAAGTAATAATATTTCTTCTATGAATAGTGGGAAAACAGAAGGGTATATATATAATGGTAAAGCACAACATAGTGAAGATTATGGAGTTACTTTTATTAATCACTTATGTCAAGGTTTCTTTGGCAATTTAAAAGCTGCTGAAATTGATAATGAGAATAATATCGGATATGCACTTGTAAGAGAATCTGATATTCTTGATTCATTATGGTTATTAATTAGTTATGACAACTACGAAAACCTTGAAATTCAACATGTTTTTAATGATTATATCGGAACAAATAGACTAACAAGAGGATATGAAAATGGAGAATTATTTTTGTACAGAAAACATAACTTGCATGGTAAGAAACTATTGTATAGTAACGATTATGGAGAAACTTGGGAACTTACAAACACGTTCAATTGCCCGAATTTGCCAATAAAAAGTATTGTTGGAGGCAGACAACCAGGTGAATTATTTATGAATATTGAGTATGCTCAGCTTATGGGACAAATTAAACATACTTATATTTATCACAGTTTAGATTATGGTGAGACATTTACTGTATATCATCCTTTTGCTTATGGTCCTGATCCATATATAACAAATTTTGAAGCAGAACCGACAACCGGCACAGCTCCTCTCACAGTTCAATTCACAGATTTATCAAGTGGAGGAAATATACTTGGCTGGGAATGGGATTTCGAAAATGACGGAATTATAGATTCTTATGAACAAAACCCGGAATATACTTATCAGGATACAGGTTCATATTCAGTAAGACTTTCAATTGATTTTGGTGGATTTGATTTTTTAATCAGACAAAATTATATTCATGTAACAGACGGAAGCGGGGCAGATAATTACGAATTAGGAATTAGAAATTACGAATTGAATAATTATCCGAATCCATTTAACCCTGAAACAACGATAAGATTTACCACAGAGCACACAGAGAGCCCAGAGGATATTTTTATTGAAATTTATAATGTGAAAGGGCA
>JAGLWO010000534.1 GCA_023133395.1 Candidatus Cloacimonadota bacterium
TATCAAACCAGTAATTGGTTCCATCTCCATTCTCGTAATCCATATTTCTGTAATCATATTGTGTGAAGAAACCTGTTCTTAAATGCATTTTTGGAATTATGTCATATTCAAGACCAAAGTAGAAATCATTTCTATCTTTAAATTCGAGATAAGCTGATTCCTGTGTGTATTTGTAGTCAAAAAGTAAATCAATCGGGATATTTTTCAAACTGTATTGTGTTCCAACTCTGATTTCTAATGGGAATTCGTTTGCTTTATACTCGATTTTGTACCAGGTTATTTGCTCGACGATGTTCTTTTTTGAAGCAGGTAAAAAAGTAAAACCAAACGATAGATTTTCTAAAGGTTTGACAATAGCACCGATTTTAGGTCTGAAAAGAACAAAATCAATTTCACTTTTATATCCTTCATAAGCTTGATATTCAGTGTATATTACATCTGAATTATTTGCTTCATAAATGTTAAAATCCAATCCTATGCCCAAACGAAGGATATTCCTATACGAGTATGAAACAGGAAAACTTAGAGATGATATGGCTACTTTCTCATAAACATGAAAAACATCAGTTATGTAACCAAAATTATCATAATTATAGATATACCCATAATCTACTTTGTAACTGCTCAGTTGGTTATAAATTATTCCAACTTTAAATGCATCACTTATCCTATATGCGCATCCTACACTAACACTAGATTTGTATTTTTCAAGTTTCATATTATCATAATAATCTTCATACAGGTCTACATCATTCTTTGTACCATATTCATAATACATCTGTGCGTTATCTTTGATTTCTAAAGAAGCTGGGTTGATATTGGTAGTTGAAATATCTCCTATTGATGCAACACCTGTATACCCTCGACCTGCTGCTTCTGTAGATAACATGTTTTCTGCATAGAAATTAAAATTTGGTTTAAAAGATTCTTCTTCATAATCAACTTCTTGATTATGTGAAAGTAACAAACAATTGATTGATAATACACAAATTGTCATAAATACAATTAACTTTTTTTTCATTGCGGACTCCTTTGTTAATTTTATTAAAATCAACCTCGAAAATAATTAAAGCAAATGGTATGCCAAAGTGTTAATTTCAAACAGAATAAAAAGATACAAATTTTGTAATGATTTATATACTGTTCACTTATGAGCAACTGATGTCCGTATCTGGACAAAAAGAAAAATGCTATTATAAATTAAATAGGAATAGAAATGATAATTTTATAAATAATATTTTATCAAAAATATAAAGCTTTTCGTTCTCGTCACATAGCTTCCACTGTGTGAAATAGATTAATTTATTTATATTTCAAAATCATCAAACGATAGGTTTTATAACGTTCGAATACTTCTTTACTTCGATATCCAGAGAAATATTTATATTTTATTTTTCTTAACTTTTTTTTAAATAAACAGAAAGTCAGTTTCCTTAAAAAATAAATAAATGAATAATTATCCTTCACATAACTATCTAAAGTAACACTTGCCGGGTAGATTTTATTCATCAGTAAATCATTAACCAACTGAATATTAGGACTTACAAGTGAAGTAATGTCGTCATCCCGCTGGATAGTAAATGGAGTGTCTTGAATCTCAGCATAGAATTTACTCATACGATG
Source organism: Candidatus Cloacimonadota bacterium (assembly GCA_023133395.1). Taxonomy (GTDB): domain Bacteria; phylum Cloacimonadota; class Cloacimonadia; order Cloacimonadales; family TCS61; genus JACNIV01. Next base: position 1,624 of record JAGLWO010000534.1, read on the forward strand.
ACCACCTCCAAAACTGCGATCTCCCTTTTGACCATCTCCGTGTGCTTCAGTTTTAAAAAAATCACAGATTATGATTGAACCCTCAGGTTTTATTAGATTCTGCAATTTCCCAAAAGAATATTGCATTGGAATGTATTGAAAACTTTCACTGAATATCGCTACATCATATTGCTTTTTACATTGTTCATCAGGAAAATTCTGGAACTTGCATTCAAATACATTCGTTTTATTTTCTGGATAATTTCCCAGCCCGCGTTTGATCCGTTTGGTCAGACTTTCAGAAGGGCTTACACCATCCACATAATACCCTTTATCAAGCATTTGTGCCATCAAGTTACCGGTTCCGCAACCAATATCCAGGACATGAATTTCAGCTCCCTCGTTATTGATTGATGGTAGTGTAGACAGAATCATTTCATTATAACGTTGCTGCGCTATCTTAGCATTAAAGATAGATAACTCAAGGTCCTTTTCCCACAACCCGTAATGTAAGTCTTCCATATCAAATAACTGCTCCAGGAGGATAAGACCCAACTCCCGGCTATGCATTTTTTTCTTTTTCTTTTTCAAAATATTTCTCCATTTGAATAATTGTTTTAAAATCTAAAAAAGAATCTTAATTGATTCAATAAAATAAAAAACAAATTAAAATTCTAATCAAATGACTCTCGTGATTTTGCAATTTCTACAGCTTTATTAAATGCCTTTGAAAATGAATCTATATTTCCTTCAAAAGTGACAATATAATTATTTGAAAATCTTCCTTTTTCATCTACTGATAATTCTGTAACCTTCAAATATTTTATACCATTCACAGCAATCTTAACTTCAAAAAGGAAATTCTGGTTACCAATTTCTTTTTTCTCAGAATATAAAACCTTTCTTATATCTTTAGAACCATTATTTCTTATACCGTGAAGCTTTCTATGACATTTTTCACAAACAACCAGAAGATTAGAAATATTATCATATTTTAGCCTTGCAGGATATTTTATATGATGAACATCGTGAAAGGGAGCACCGCATAGTTCACATTTTGAATCAGCTCTTTTTATAGCCATTTCACGAATATTTTTCCATTGATCAGAACTTAGATATTGCTTGTAGGTATTTTCAGGAATACTCTTCGGAAGTTTACTTCGGGTAGTCGCTTTCCTTTCTTTATTTTTATTTATACTATTTTTTATTATTGAGAAAAATAGAAATATAAAAAGTATTCCAACCAGGAAAAGGACAAATGGATTTTGAGATTGAAAAAAACTTAAAATATCTCTAAGTATTATATTAATTCCCAATTACCAATCCCTAATCACTTAATTATTAATTCTCAGTTACTCTTTATATATCGTTATGTTACCTTCAATCTTGCGGATGGAGTCAAAAGCAGCTTTTTCTGCAAGTTTCAAAAACTCTTCAGTAGTTTTAATCTTTTCGTTTTTGTTTACAATACCCCAACCAATTTTACAAACCTTCATAATCGGTAGGTTCAGAATTTTTACATTTACTCTATTAACTGTGATAAGCCCGTTCTTTTCTGTTGTTTCTGGCATAAGAATTACAAAAGCATCTTTATGAAGTTTTCCAATAAGGTCTGTTTCACGCAGGTCGTTTTTAATAATATAAACAATCTGTTTCATCAAATCTGCAGTCTCATGTTCACCAATAGTCCGAACAATGTTCTCAAAATTATCAATTTTCATTACAGCCATAGTAATGTATCGTTTGTAGCGGGTCATCATCGAGAAAATAACTTCAGCTTTGCTCAAGAAAGGTTTATAAGAATAGACACGGGTAATTTCATAGAGTCCACGATGTTGTTCTATTTCTTCATCCTGCATGAATATCTGTACAACCAGGCTGACAATGGAAGCAAACATGCGAATTTTGGTCATTTCCTCATTATCAAAAGTTGCTTTTTTTTTATCAATGAATAGGAATCCCAGAAGGTGAGTTTTGAAATTCAAAGGCATAATAAGCAGGTGGGAATAATCTTTTTCAAATTTATACCTGCCTAGAGTTTTAATATCGAGGAGTTTGAATTCCATCAGTTCCTTAATTATGGGGTCACCTTCGGTAAAGATAGTATTCTTTGCAAATGTATGACTTATGTTCCGGGATATCTTGAGACGGTAAATTTCTGATTTTGGGACTTTAAGGAAAATCCCCAGGGTTTGAAATTCAAATTCGCCCTCAATATCTCGGATGATCTTGCTAAGGTTTTCCTCCAAAGGTTTTTTCTGTCTTAGTTCATTTAAAAGGCTATCAAACTTTAACAACTTAAAAGCCATTCTATCCTCCATTTAAAAAAACATATTTAATTTATACAACAATTTCCCTGATTTTTGCCGCAATCATATCAATTCCGATTTTATTAAATCCCCCCTCTGGGATGATAACATTAGCAAAGCGTTTACTTGGTTCTACAAATTCGATATGCATCGGTTGAACTGTTTCACGATATTGCTTGATGATGGAATCAAGATCTCTTCCTCGTTCGTTCATATCCCTTTCTATTCTTCGCAAGATGCGGATATCTGCATCGGTGTCAACGAAAATCTTGATATCCATTAAATTGCGAAGTTTTTCATTTTCAAATAAAAGTATTCCTTCTAGGATGATTATCTTAGATGGCTTTTTGAGTACGGTTTTACTTGTACGAGTGTGAGTTTTAAAATCATATATCGGAATTTCCACGGGAACATTTTTTTTCAGAAGTTCAATGTGTTTAATAAAAAGCTCTGTATCTATAGTTTCCGGATGATCGAAATTTATCTTACTTCGTTCTTTTATTGAAAGATGAGAGAAGTTTTTATAATAACTATCCTGCATGATGATAGTAATATGATCCTTAACTTCTTTCTGTATGGCATCAGCTATTGTGCTTTTTCCGGATCCTGTTCCACCGGAAATTCCAATAATGACAGGAGCAGACATTAATTACTCCTTATTTAAATTATGAATTGAAACTTCCAAGCCATTATCTATACTTAAAGTCATGCTTTCAAATGCTGGATTTGATTTAATAAAGTCAAGATATTCCTGTACTGTATCTCGATGTGATACTATATTATCTGCAATTACAATGGCATTATCATTTAATTTCTCAATTAAAAGTTTAATATAATTGATATATTCTATTTTACTGGCATCGATAAAAACGAAATCATATTTCTTATTAATTTCAGGAATTATGTATTCTGCTTTTCCAAAGCGAAGAATTACATTTTTCCTGCCAGCTAAGTTTTTCTTTGCAAGATTGAACCTTTCTTCATCAACTTCGATAGTATCAATGGTTGCTCCTGAATGTTCTGCTGCCAGGGAAAACCAAAAAGTTGAATATCCATTCGATGTGCCGATTTCCAAAATGTTCTCTGGAGCTTTTGCGCGAATGAGCATATAAATCAACTCTGCAGTTTGTTCAGAGATATTCCATAATCTGGGAATGTTTTTCTTTTGAAGCGAGAATTTACTCAATTCAAGTTTGTACTTCTCTTTTAATTTTTCCATTTGAATGTGCCAAAAGTACCTTTTAATGCAAAGAAAATAAAATAGGGTATGTAAACGAGTTCTGCCAGAGGAAAAGCCAGTAGAAGCCTTTTTCTTTGAATTTTAATTAAAAATATTAATAACAGTAGGAATTCGGAAATTATTTTAATTAAAAGAATGTAAAGAAAATTCACAGCAGAAATATAATTAAAAATAAATCCTATAAACGATAATAGAAAAATAATGTAATATGTGAATATAAAGAGCGTCATTAGTTTGATTGAAAGTGGGTAATACTTCCATTTTGAGGCTCTTCGACTCTCAAGGTCTGCATGTTCGTGCAGATTCCTTTTATCATAGGATTCAACTATCGAGTGTTGGGAAAACATAAAGTTCATTTTTTTTGTATATTTTGAAATTTTCTGCAGCATCAGGTCGTCATCACCAGAAGATAAATAACCGATTCCAGAAAAACCATTAGCCTTATTGAATAAACTCTTTCTATAAGCCATATTCCTGGCAGTACAGGTGATACCCCAATTCCAGCCAAAACTTCCTGCATTGATAGCAAAAATAGACGCTCTTTCTAAATTTTTCAGAAAGGAGAGAAATTTATTTTTAACAATTAAGGGCGAATAACCTGCAATGAAATCGGTATCTGCGGTAAAGTGCTTGTTTATTTCTAAAAGCCAGTTCTTTGAAGGTAGGCAATCTGCATCAGTAAAGGCGAGGATATCATATTTTGCTTCCTTTATTGCAGCATCCAGAGCGCCTTTTTTACCTACAATTTTTTTATTTTCTTTATGAATTTTAATAAGCTTCAAATTTATATTATCTTTCTGAAGTTGCTCTATTATTTCCGAAGTTCTATCGATGGAGCGGTCATCAGCAACGATTATTTCATAATCATCTTTTTTATAACTCTGGTTAAACAGTATTTCTAGTAATTCTGGTAAATGCTTTTCTTCGTTCCTTGCAGCAATGATCACAGAAATCTTTTGAGGATGTTGATTAAATTCTTTTTTAAGTAGTAAAATACCAATTATGAAAAAAGATATTATTCCAAAATAAAAAAAACTTATTACAAATAGAAAAGTTAGCATCAGCTAATGATTGAATCGGTTTTTTCTATGAAATCAGCTAAACCGGGAGATTCGCTCTTGATATCTTCCAGAGTAGGATTCGTAATAACCTTTTCCTTTTCAACTTTATGGAGAGTGAATTCTACTCGAATCTTTAGATTGAAATGGTTGGAGAAAATCTCTGAAATTATAGTTTTATTATCCTCTAACATTTTATGAGACATGGAATTAGCAACAGTATTATGAACGATATTGTTAGAAACGTTTTCTAATTTACTTTTTTCAAAGTAATTTCCTACTATTGGTTTTTCCTTTTTTAGTTTCTGAATAATATTTTTTATATTTTCTTCAATGATCTGTACTGTTAGTTCTTCTATCTTTGGTTTTTCTTCTTGAACTTCTTTTTCCAGAATGGTTTTAGCTTCCTCTGTTTTGCTCTGTATATCTACTTCTGGTTGTGGGGAAGAAATTTTTTCAGGTTCTTCAGCTATTTGGGTTTCACCTTTATAGATTGTTTCCAATATTTTATCGAGTGATTGAAGTTCTGAAAGTTTTGTCAGTTTTACAAAAGACATTTCTGCAACAAGGATAGGACTATTGCTGCTTTTAATATCTGTCTTGGTTTTTATTAGTAATGACATCAGGTAAAGCAGGTCATTTTCCTGAAATTTGCTCCCGATATCCATCATTGCCTTTTTATTTGCGTCCGACATTACAGGGATATCAATTTCAACTTTTAAAAGTAGTATGTTCCTGATATAATCAAGTATTCCGTTTAAAAACTCCTGTATATCATTTCCCTTTTCCAGTATGTCGTGAAGAAGATGAATGATTTTTGAAGCATCTTTATCAACTATGCAATGCAATATTTGATTATATACGTCTGTATGAACTATTCCGAAGATTGAGAGCACATCATCCAGTGTGGTATGTTCCTTTCCATAGGCAAGAACCTGATCCATCAGGGATTGTGCGTCTCTCATGCTGCCATCAGCTTTCTTTGCGATCATAAATAGAGCATCATCATCAATGGATATCTTTTCAATTTCACAGATAGATTTGAGTCTTTCAATAATAGCAGGAATTGGAATACGATTGAAATCAAAACGCTGACAGCGGGAAATAATCGTAGGTAGAACTTTATGAGGTTCTGTTGTAGCAAAGATAAATATAATACTTTCCGGTGGTTCTTCTAGTGTTTTAAGTAAAGCGTTAAAGGCATTCTTGGAAAGCATGTGAACTTCATCGATAATGTAAATTTTGTATCGGGAATTGGAAGGAGAATACATAAGTTCTCTCTGAAGGTCGCGGATATCTTCCACACCGGTATTGGAAGCTCCATCTATCTCGATAACATCCGCAGATATACCCTGAGTTATCTCTATACAGTTCTGACATTCGTTGCAGGGAGTGATAGTAGGACCATTATTCAGACAATTCAAACTTTTTGCATAAATTCGGGCTAATGAAGTTTTTCCTACTCCCCGGGGACCGGTAAATAGATATGCATGTGCAGTTCTATCGAGTTCTATGGTGTTCTTAAGTATCTTGGTAATATGATCCTGAGCATAGATTTCTTCAAAAGTTTGAGGTCTATATTTCCGCGCTAAAACTAAATATGCCATTAAATCCTCTCAGGTTTTTATTGAGACATTTCAAATAAGAAATTTCCTGCAGAGTCATATTTTGTCAATCATAAAAAAATATAACTAAACTTTACTAATTTCACTGTGAAATCAGGCACTTTTTACTTGACTCGAGATGTGATGATTTTTTTCTCGCTTTGTTGCAGAAGTGGTGGAATTGGTAGACACGCCAGGTTCAGGGTCTGGTGGGCATTATGCCTGTAGGGGTTCGAGTCCCCTCTTCTGCACCAGTTTTTTATACATTCAAACTATTACAGAAATAAGGACGGATTTATTATTAAATTTTTCGGGGACGAGAACCCCCTTCTTCTTGCTGATTTCGACCACGAGATGGGAATCGATTTCGATAGGAGCGAGAAATTGGCATCGAAGTAGCGCTGACAGAGAGGAAACTGTGTTTCTTCGGTTCAGCAATCCCCTCTTCTGCACCATTTTTTTATCTTATTTTTAATTACCTGTTATTTTATAAATTTTATTTTCATCCTAATAAAAGATGTTCGATCAGTATCTTTAGACCAATTCCTATCAATATAATACCACCAATAATTTCAATCTTATTTTCAAAAAATGAACCTGTTCTTTCACCAATATAAACACCAGCAAAAGAGAGCAGGAAGGTAATTACTCCAATTATTATTACAGGTTCAATTATCGTTACATTTAGAAAGGAAAAACTGAGTCCCACTGCCAGAGCATCGATGCTGGTAGCAATTGCCAATATAAACAGGATCATCAGGTTGCGGGGGTCGGTTTTCTTTTCTGCTTCTTTCAGAAAAGTCGATTCATAGATCATCTTACCACCGATGAATGCCAGCAGTCCAAATGCAACCCAGTGATCAAAAGCAGCAATGTAGGAACTGAAACTGTTTCCTGCCAGCCAACCCAGAAGAGGCATAAGTGCCTGAAATCCACCAAAGAAAAATGCCACCCGAAAAGCATAACGTAATCGAACTTTTTTTAGTGTAACTCCGCTGGCAATGGATACAGCAAAGGCATCCATGGCTAATCCCAGTGCGATAAAAACAATCGTGATTAAATCCATCTAATCTCCAAGAACAAAACTGAAAATCCAAAATAAATAGTAAATGAATTTATTTGAAATGAATTTTAAAAATTTACGTTTGATATTTTGACTTGACGATTAATTGTCATAGTTTCAATTTCACAATAGGTTTAGAAATTAGGAACAAAGGTATTAAGCATGAAAGAATCAGTAATTATTGAAATAGCAAAATTAATGATTAACATCTCTTTAAAAAAGATGACAAAGAATCAAAAGGTCTTAACTATTCTGAACAAGGTAAACAAATTAGTATTAGCAAAAGATGATTTCGAAACGATATACATTCATACTTTAGTAGAGTACGGTGTAGATAAACCTGACAAGGATTTAGTAAAATTCTTTTCCTCTTCAAATATCACAGAGGCAATTAAACAAGAGAAACACTCAAAAGATAAGATTGAATTTGAAGAAATCTGTAAACTAGTATTTGATGATTTTCAGGGATTAGAAAGCTTTCATAAGTTCGCTTCCCTCGCTGATGAAATCGATGAATTCATTTCTACATATGATGCAATGGTTGAAACTTGTGCTAAACCGTTTTTATTGAAAATGTATAACCAGCAGAAAGAAGATTCATTTAAACAAACTTTCGAATTTCAATCCGAAAAATACTTAAGACACCTGATCAAAGAATTTAATAAAGAATTCCCGAAAAACAAATACATCGAACAAAAGGGTGAAATTCGTGAAATAGTGATCAATTTTTCAAAAAGACAACCAATTGGAAAGATGAACAAAAAAACTAAGTTATCTAAAAGAAAACGTATATCAGTGAAAAGAACAGGCTCTAATTTAAATATAATGGATTTTAAAGATGTAATTGTATCACCTTTAAAACCCATAGATAAATTCATAAACGATTGGATAAATGATGATTCTCAAAATTTCCTGGTAATTATGGGAGAATACGGAACGGGAAAAACAACTTTATGTAAGCATATTACCAAGGAGCTGGTAGATTCTTATTTTGATAAGAAAACAAAAATAATAAATGATAAACATAGAAGAAAAGTGATTCTGTTTAATCTGCGTAACTTTAAATCAGAAGATGTGGAAAAATATATTATTGCCGAATTGAATGAGAACGGGATAAAAGATTTTAGTACACCTGATCTTTTTAGCAGGATTGAAAATAACGAATTGATTTTTATTTTTGATGGCTTCGATGAAATGACCCAAAGGATAGATACTGAAGAAAAGAAAGCAAATTTTCTCCAAATAGAAAAACTGATCAAAGAACGAAAGAACAGCAAAGTTATCCTTACAAGCAGGGAAGAATACTTTACATTTGATGAAGAATTAAACGAAGTATTTAGAAACAATGAAAATGATAATTACAAAATTATATATCTGAATCTTTTTGATGATGAACAAATAAAAGCATATCTTAAAACTCATACAACAAATGCACAATTTTATTTAGATAAAATACAAGAGATCTATGATCTTAGTGATCTAGCACCAAGACCGGTTCTTTTGGATTTTATTGTAAAATATCTCCCAAAATTGATTGAAGAAAAAGGAGAAGATATAATAATTAATGCTTCTGACCTTTACCGAACAGGAATAAAAACGGAGTTAGAAAAAAAATCACGAGAAGTTTCTTTTTTAAATAAAAAGTTACCAACTCAGAAACGACTCTTGCTTTTACAAAAACTTTCCGTTTGGATGTACGAAAACGATACTTTAATCATAGATACAAGAATAATAAAAGAAACATTGAATCTGAAGAAATTCTTTGATGTTAAAGAAGATTATGAATTATTAAAATACTTGAATATGTTTCTCAATTTTACTTTCTTAACGAAAGAATCGGATTATACATTCAGAATTTCACACAGATCATTTAGGGATTATCTGACTGCAACCGAACTTGTGAAAGAAATTAATTCTGGAAAAATAAATGTTTTTTCAAAACATCAAACCAGTGCTGAAATAAATCATTTTATCTCTGAAATGAAACCGGATAGGAATAAATTATTGAAAATTGTACAAGAAGAAAAAGACATTACCGAAGAAAACAAATGGCAAAAAAGCAATGCGATTAATTTAATACTTAAAATTGATAATCCGAAATATGATTTAAGTTTAGATTTCAATTTTAAGCACATCCTTGTTTCCTATAATCATTTAACTAATATTTCGATTTTGAAGGAAGTGCATAATTTAATTGAATTTGGGTTGGATAACTGTTTAGTTAAAAGTATTGAGCCATTAGCAGGCATGAAAAAATTGAGTCATTTGTATTTGAATGATAATCAAATCGGCAATATAGAACCTTTGAAATCTTTGAATAAACTTTCTCATCTAAAATTGCATAGAAATCAAATTAAAGATATTGGACCATTGAAAGAACTGAAAAGCTTAATTAGTTTATATTTAGGAAGTAATAATATCAATGATATTAGCGCATTACAAGCATTGAAGCAACTAACTGAATTAAGTCTTAATGATAATCAAATCAGCAATATAGAATCTTTGAAATCTTTGAATAAACTTTCTCATCTTAAATTGCATGGAAATCAAATTAAAGATATTAGATCATTGAAAGAACTGAAAAGCTTAACCAGTTTATATTTAGAAAGTAACAATATCAATGATATTAGCACATTACAAGAATTGAAGCAATTAACTGAATTAAGTTTAAGTGATAATCAAATTAGCAATATCACATCATTACAGGAATTGAAAAAATTAAAAAAATTAAATTTAAGTAATAATAAAATCAATAATATAGAATCATTACAAAATTTGCATCACCTAGTTGAATTGAAACTAAGTGATAATGAAATCGAAGATGTTATATATCTGAGCGAATTAACACAATTGCATATGTTAAGTTTAAATAAAAATAAAATCAGTAATATAAAGCCCTTGTGGAAATTTAAAAAACTAAATTACTTAGATTTGGAAAATAATATGATTAATGATATAACGATATTAGCTGGTTTTGAGTACTTGACAGAATTAATCTTACCTGATAATTACATCACTAATATTGAACCATTAAAAGATATAGAGAATCTTGAATACTTAGATTTAAACAACAATCAAATCAAGAATGTAGAATCTTTAATAAATTCAAATGAACTTGAGTATTTAGTATTAAAAAACAATTTAATACAAGATATTCAACCATTGAAAGAATTGAATAATTTGAGAACTTTAGATTTAAGACATAATCAAATCAGTGATATTGAACCTTTGAAAGAATTGAAGAATTTATTGGATTTATTTTTATTTGGTAATCCTCTGGATAAATCCCAAATTGAAGAACTGGAGGAAGCTTTACCTGATACCTATGTTATTTTTGATTTAGATCCTCAAAATCCATAATATTATCATGCCCATTATTCACATACTAGAATAAAAAAGGACAGCACGAAGTACTGTCCATACATTTTATCTTTTCTGCGTTCTCGACTCATCTGACCACTCACGAGTGGTTCAGACGAGTCAAGTCCACAGTTTGTAAGAATTCTTGTGTAGGTTAAATGTTAACAAAAAGGGTTATTCACGAATCGACCCTACATATAATTTACCTTTGTATCCTCTGCCCGCCTTGGCGTAGCTTTAGCGAAGACAGGTGTCTCAGTGGCTCTGTGGCAAATTATTTCGCTACAATACTCACCAGCTTCTTGGGCACTACGATGATCTTCTTAACTTCTTTTCCTTCCAGGTATTTTTTCACATTCTCAATTTCCATTACCAGTTTCTTAATATCTTCCTGGGAAGTATCTACTGGAACTTCCATTTTGCCGCGCACTTTACCCATGATCTGCACCACATAAGTAACTTCATCTTTTATCAGGAAATCTTTATTGTACTGTGGAACTCCGACTTCATGGACTAATGTTTCATTTTCCATCAGCTTCCATAATTCTTCCGAAATATGCGGAGCAAAGAAGTACAACAGTCTGGGAATAATAATGCAAGCTTCAGCATAAATTGCTTTTTCATCATCATTCAATTTTTCCGGTTTAGTAATTCCGTAAACATTGTTCAGGTGTTCCATTATTGCAGCGATTGCAGTGTTGTATTGCATCCTGTCTTTGATATCTTCAATTACCTTCTTGATTGTTGAATGCGTGCTGTAACGCAGATTTTTAATTTCTGAAGAAATACTTTGTGTTCCTTCGCCTGCCCTATAAGAAGGAACGACTGTATCGGGGCGTTCCTTCGTGGCTGAATTGGTATTATCCTTTTGTGCCTTTTTGTGCATTTTTATGGCTATTTTTATCAATTCCAGGTTTTTTTCAAACAATCTCCACACACGGTTCAGAAAGCGGAATGCACCTTTCACACCTTCATCACTCCATTCCACATCTTTTTCCGGGGGAGAAGCAAACAGCATAAAAACCCTCAAAGTGTCAGATCCATAACGGTCTATAATATATTGAGGATCAACAGTATTCCCTTTTGATTTGCTCATTTTTGCACCGTCTTTAGTTACCATTCCCTGAGTAAGTAAACGAGCAAAGGGTTCATCAGAACTCACCAAACCAATATCTCGCATAAATTTATGGAAAAATCTCGCATACATCAGGTGCATCACAGCGTGTTCTATTCCGCCTATATACTGATCAACTGGCAGCCAATAATCAGCTTTATCCTTACTAAATGGAATCTTATCATTTTTAGAATCAGCATAACGGGCAAAATACCATGAACTGTCCACAAAAGTGTCCATTGTATCTGTTTCGCGTTTTGCAGGACCTTCACACTGAGGACAGGTTATATTTACCCAATCTTCTACAGAAAGCAAAGGATTCTGAGTAGTTTTACCCAGTTTAACATTTACGGGAAGTATAACTGGCAGGTCTTTATCAGGTACTAGAACAGTTCCGCATTTATCACAGTAAATTACTGGAATCGGAGTTCCCCAGTATCTTTGACGTGAAATACCCCAGTCTCTCAATCTATAGGTAATGGCATATTCACCCATATTATTTTCTACCATCCAGTCTGTAATAGCCTGCATTGAAGCTATACTTTCCATATCATTAAAGTGAGCGGAATTAACCAAAATTCCGGGTTCGATATATGCTTCTGTCA
>JAGLWO010000535.1 GCA_023133395.1 Candidatus Cloacimonadota bacterium
AATGGAAACGGAATTTATGGCGAAGTGGAAGATAATGTTGATATGGTTCCGGAAGTTTCCATAGGCAGGATTCCTGCTGAATCTGAAACTGAATTTTCCAATTTCTTTAACAAAACCTATTGTTATGTAGATAACATCTATGTAAGTGATGATATAGCTTATTTACTAGGAGAAAATTTAAACTGGAATCCTCTTACCTGGGGTGGAGATTATAAGGACGAGGTTGCAACCCTTGCTCCCAGTCTGGAAGAAGATTATCACGTTTTTAGGCTTTATGATAGAGAAGGAACTTTCAGTACGCATGCAGTAAAAAATGCAATTAATAACGGAGTGGGCATTATAAATCATATGGGACATTCAAATGAGAATATGGTCTTTGGTCAGAATATCGGACATACTGCCACTTATACAAATACCGAGTATGGATTTGCATATACACAGGGTTGTTATCCTGCTGCTTTTGACGAAGCAACAAGCCATTCCAGTGAAAGTGTTGGAGAAAACCTGGTCTTTGCTGAAGGGGGATTATTTGCATTTGTAGGAAACACCCGCTATGGCTGGTATAGTCCCGGTAGTACAAATGGACCTTCTCAACCTTACGATATAGAATTCTTCAAAGCAATCTTTACTAATAATATCAGGGAGTTGGGAAAGGCACTCGATGAATCCAGAATTGTGCTGGCTAATCAGGCAATATCTAATGCTTTTCTACGCTGGGTTCATTATGAACTGGTATTGTTTGGTGATCCTTCTATTGAAGTAAATGAAGCAAATGGAAATTTCCCGTATATTCAACCTGTTGAAGCAATTTATGATGATTCAAATCTTGGTGATGGAGATGGTATTCCCAATCCGGGAGAAGAAATCGAGATATATATTGAACTGGAAAACTTGGAAAGTTGGGCTGATGCAACAGATGTATCTGCAACGATAGGCTTTGAAGACGAAGCTATACAAGTATTGATTGATTCTGTTTTTTATGGAGATATTCAGAGTGGTACTACGAGTACTTCCTCGCCGTTTGCGGTTCAGGTTCCACAGGATTGTAATTATGATTCCTATGAGTATTATCTGGAGGTAACTGCTCCAGTTAGCGTTAATACATCCTTTAATAAAACCTATACACTGAGTTTTGAAGTTTCTTTATTCCAGAAAAACTGGCCATGGACAACCGTTCATTCAATTCTGAGTAATCCCATAATTTGCGATTTCGATGAAAATGGTTCAAAAGAATTAATGATAATAGATGCTTATGCAGATATAAACCTTTTGAATATCAATGCTGTACAATTAACAGGATTCCCGTGGATGAATGAAGAAGGTATATGGAAAAGTACTGCACTGGCAGATATAAATGCAGATAATCTTGATGAAATAATCATGGCAACCAAAACTGGAAGAATATTTGCCATCGACCAAAATGGTGACTTTGTATTCGAATATCAAAATGAAGGGGAAAATCTTCTAACCCCGATAGTTTCTGATATTAATGGTGATGAAAATCCGGATATTATCAGTTTGGATATTAATAAAAATTTGATCGTTTTAGATTCTTCTGGTAATCTTTTGGACAATTTTCCTGTAACAATGCCAATGCTCAGTTTTGCAGAGATGGCTTCTGCTGATCTGGACCAGGATGGTGCTAATGAAATTCTTATTGGAACATTAGATGGTTTGCTTTATGCAATCAATGCGGATGGTGAAAACATTCCTGGTTTCCCTGTTGATCTAAATTCTTCAATTTGTTCTGCTCCTATTGTGTTGGATAATCTGAAGATTGCAGTGAGTACAGCAGACAAGAAATTCCATGTTATAAACAATACAGGTAATGTACTCTGCTCTAAGGATATTGATCATAAAATTGCCTGTTCTCCAATTGCTGCAGACTTCGATAATGACGGCGAACTTGAGATCGCTTTTGCTACTGTTACAGGTTTTCTTTATATAGTTCTTCAGGATGGAACTGACTTAAACGGTTGGCCAGTAGATATTGGATATTCAGTCGTTAACCCTCCTCTTGCAGTTGATTTGAATAACGATGATAATCTCAACTTGCTTTGCTTCACCAGTACAAATGACCTTTATGTGTATCATAATGATGGAACAGAAGTTGATTTTGCACCTGTTCCTGTGGGATTAATAGGAAATACTCCTTCCAGTATTGAAGATATCGATTGGGATGGAGATTTTGATATAGTTTCCGGAATTACAGTGGGTGCCTTTATAATCGACTGCAAATTACCAAAAGGAACAAAAACACCATGGAAAACCTACAGGGGAAATTATAATAGAACAGGATTTTATGGTGATAATGAATTGGTTACGAGTGCTGATGAGATCGTCCCAGAGATTGCTAAAGCAGTGCTGAACCAGAATTACCCGAACCCGTTCAATCCCACTACAACCATATCTTTCTCAATGACCAGTGAAAGTAAAGTAAATTTAAATATCTATAACATCAAAGGACAAAAAGTTAAGACTCTGATTAATGATGAAATGGAAGCAGGTAAATATTCAATAACCTGGAATGGAACAGATGACAATGGAAAATGTGTAAGCACGGGAATTTATTTCTACAAATTAAATGAAGGCAATACAACAATCGGCGTGAAGAAATGTCTGCTACTTAAATAATATGAAATTGTTAAATCTGGAAAGTTTATAATCAGAGGAAAGCATTCCTGTTAACCTTTTCGATAATAAAAAAATACTTGCTATAATTCCAATAATAAGAAGATTGGTTTGTGATAACAGTAAAGGATGGTTTTATGAAAGGAAAAGTTAAGTGGTTCGATGATGCCAAAGGATATGGATTTGTCATTACTGATGAGGGAAAAGAGTATTTTGTACATTGGAAATCAATAGTTACAGCTTCAGATAAAGGAAGAAAATTTTTAGTTAAAGAAGAAGATGTTGAATTTGACCTTATTGAAACAGATAAGGGAACCCAGGCGATAAATATCGTTAGATTGAACCCATAAGATTTACAGTTTTCAAAAGCGGCGTTTACGTCGCTTTTTTTATATGCGTTTCTAAGTATAAATTTTACTCACTTCTCAAAATGAATTGAAACAAACAGTATAAACCACTTGATATAATAAAACTTGAGTTTTTATTTAAATAACTTTTTTTAAGAGTTGTCCTCTTTAACTTTTTATTTTTTATCTTTCAGTTTCTTTATCTTCTATTTGTTGAAGAATTTTTTCCAGTTCTTCAGATGAAAATTTTGGTCTTCCTGTTTTTTTATCTATTGGTGAGTTTTTTAACAATGTTAATATTTTTTGTCCTTCTTCTGAATCTGAAGCAATTTTTATCAGTTTTTTTGGTTTTGTAGGAGGTGTAATAATCTTTAAATGATTTTTTGAATCAACAAAAAATTCAATATAAAAAGAATCTCCAATATCTTCTTTATTCTTATAAATTACCCAAACTTTATATACTGAATCAATTAAATCAATATCGTAATCCAGGATATTTTTGATTTCATAAGAAGGATTATAATGCTTTAAATCCACTTCTGAAAAATAATAATACATTTTTTCTAACGTGTTGTTTTCTAAATTTTCCTTAAAACGCTGTAGAAATTTTATTATAACATCATTTAACTGTGGAGTTACTATTTTCTTTGTACCAATAATTCCAAGTCTTCTAAAGGTTTCTGCTTTTAATTTTCTTTTGATTCGCGATATTTGTTTTCGTAAAGCTGGATATGAACCATTGATAACATTATACATTTCTTTAATGTTCTCGTTACATTGAAAAAAGTAGAGAATGATTCTCAATTCCTGATCATTCAATGCCTTAAAAGATTCTTGAAATGCTTCTTTTAGTGATTCGTCATATTCATGGCTATTTAATATATCAAGCTCTTGAATAAGGTTTTCCCTATATGAGTTCTTTTTTTGGTTTTCTTTCTGTTTTAAATAGAAATATTTTTTACAGTAATTCTTTACTGTGTTGATGATCCAGCCTTTTGCATTATTGTTCTGAGTTTTTTCAAAAGAGAGAAGAAATAAACTTATAGTCTGGGAAGCTATATCATTAGCTGCTTCAAAGTTTCCTACGCGATATAGTGCATAATTAAATGCCAGCTTCTGATATTCTGTTAACTTTTTATCATTAAATTTCATATTTTAATTAAAAACCTTTATTTTATAAAAATTAGTATTTTTGATAATTTACTACCGTCAAGAAATAATTAAAAAAAAATCAAAAAAAATATTTTTTTTTAGTGGTGTCGTCACACTTCTGCATTTTTCTGGATATATATATAAAGGAGGAAGAATGAAAAAAAGGATTTTAGTGGTTTTATTAAGCTTACTTACTTTTATAACAGTAAGTTCAGCATTAACAATGGATGACCTGGATATTCCTGACAAGATGACAGTTGAGGAATACCTGATCGAACATTTCGATGAAATTACTTCAATTAATGTTGAAGAATTTGAAGGGGAAAAATATGAAATTATTTTAGAGAATGATGAATATATCATTATTGTAGTTGATGGTACTATTTACATTATTCTAAAGTAAAGGATTTCAATAATGAAAAAGATTTATGAAGATCAGAATTATTTCATCATCATAATCGATGGTGAGCTCTATATCATCAAGAAGTAAAGGCAGAATTATAGGGAGAATGAGTTAAATTTCTGGGGATACTATAACCCGGATTTGATCGTTAATTAAGGGGGTAAAACCCTGCTAAAGAAGGAAAGAAAAATGGCAAATATTTTAATTACAGAAGATGAAAAGATTATTGCGGAGGATTTAAAACTTACATTACAGAAAGTCGGGCATAGAATTGCAGCAATATGTGCTTCTGGTGAAGAAGCGGTTGTAAAAGCAAAAGAATTACATCCTGATATCATCCTCATGGATATCAAACTGGAAGGAGAGATAGATGGTATAGAAGCAGCTAAAAGCATCCGCAAATATCTAAATACTCCAATTGTATTCTGTACAGCTTATGCTGAAAATAGTACTTTGGAAAAGGTATCTTGTATTAATTCCTATGCATATCTAACAAAACCCTTTGATGATTCAGAACTCCTATTCATTATAAACAAAATACTGAATAACACAAAGATAGATCAAACCAGAGTTACAAAAACCAGCAGAAATTCAAAAAACCCCTTCAAGTTTATCACACATGAAATGATTCCCCAGATAGCAAAATAAAATATATTGTGATAAGTATTTCAAAGGGAAAAAGTAGATTACTTTCCTGAGTACCAGAGGTGAGAAGGAAATTATGTTGTTTATAGTAACAAAAATATTTGATGGAGATACATTCGAGATAAATCCAAAATGGAACTGGAATGACGACACCGGGAAAGTAATTGGATTAAAAGGTTATAATTCTCCTGTACTGGGTCAAGCAGGCTACAAAGAAGCAAAAGAAAGATTGGAACAACTCTTACTGGATAAACAGGTTGATCTACGCAACCCGGTGAATCTGTCTACCGGACGCCTGCTCTGCGATGTATTTTTGGACGGTGAGGATGTACAGGAACACCTGGGAAGTGAAATAGAAGAATAGCTCATCTGTTTTTAACCTTGTTCCCAAGTTGAATGAAGTGAGGTCTGCGAAGCTCACCTCCTGTTTGGGAATAAAATTCTCGTTCCTAAAGCCCTCTTTGGGAACGAGAATTTAATAATTATAAAAGGAAGAGAGTGTTTCGATACCGCAAAGCTCGGCGCAATGCAAATTAATCTCCACAGCACTCTTCCCGGAGACATAAAGAAATATCATCATTTGGATGTCAAAATATTTAGAAATAGTTTGACGCTCTCTTCCTTCAATAAGAAAAGAAGGAGGAAGATATGTTATTCGTTATCTGTAAGAATAAGCTGGTGTGATTTTGTTTTACTCTTTAACGCATTTCCCCGATTAGAGAGGTATTTTAAAATCATCAACTGTTGCTGGTTCAATTATGCTAATTGAATCACATGTTTTGGAGTATATTTTTAAAAACCCAACGTATGTAATCTAGAGGGAGATAAAATCCCTCCGGTTATTTTGCTTTAGATGTAAAATGAAAAAAATACTAATCATAATATTATTTTTAGTTGTTACCCACCTATTTTCACAGGAATTTAATATTGTAAAAACCAATGAGTTTGCTATTTCTCAAAGCTACTACCCAAGCGATATTGTAATTGAAGATGATGGATATTTATATACACTTTCGAGTTATGGACTCGAAATATATGAAATTGAAAATAACGGAGAATTAGCAATTCTTTCGAGATTACCGATAACTGCAGATATTTCAATCTCAATAAAGGATAATTATGCATATATATCTGCCGGACATACTGAATATGATAGTTTCTGCGGTAAATTGTATCAGATTAATATTACAGACAAAGAAAATCCGTATATTGAACAACAACTGGATTATGATTATAATCCCTTCCCTGTTCAGATTTACGGGGAATATTTACATACAATGGAATATGATTCATACAACCTGTATTATATAAATTATTTCTATTTATTACCAGAGTTATCATTAGTTACTCAATATGAAGATTATTTAAATCATCTTGAAAAATTGGATGAAACAACAGCTCTAAGATATGATGGGTATAATAATTTTACAATATTCGATATTTCAGATCCTACTCAACCGGAGATAATTGGAAGCGGAAATGTATCCTCACAACATCCTTACAATATTCATAGAGCAAGAACATATAATGATACGATCTTAATATGTTCTGATAATGATTTGATAAGTTTCTGGGATGTAAGCGATTGGAATAATTGGGGATATATTTCACAATATCAATTACCTCATACTCTGTTCAATTATTACAGACCCGTAATAAAAGAAACTAAAATGATCCTGGTGGAATTTGGTTATGTTGAGTTAATTGATATATCGGATGTTCTCCAGCCGATACAATTGGACATAATTTCAGGTACTGCGGGAAGTTGTTTATCAGCTTCATGTGTAAATACTAATGATAACATATATATTGCAACTAATTGGAATGGAATCCAAAGATTAAAACTGAACAACAATAATCTCATTTTTGAAGAAGAAATAGCAGAATATTATGAAAATGCAAGATGTACAAAATATAATAATTACCTGATAAAAAGTACAATGCTTCATGGTTATGAGTATTTTGACATATCGGATCCTGCTGATCCCATCGATATGGGGCATTTATTACCTGAATATAGCTATTATTTTAAGATGTCGAATAATTTAATAGCTGTTCTTGATAGCTATACTTACGATTGTGATGTTTATGATATATCAAATATTCATACTCCTATGTTAAGAAATTCAATTGAACTTGATATGGGCAATTTACAGGAATTTGACACTGAAGATGAAACATCAATTTATTTTATTGATCTTTTTGATAATGAATTAGTGAAATATGATATTTCCGAACCGGGAATAAATGAGCTTCTTTTTGTAGAACAGCTACCTTTCGATATTTACTGTGGTATAATTCATAATGGTTATGGTTATCTCATAGAAAATGATAACAACTACCATCAGAATTTGTATATTTATAAGAATTTACACATCAATGAACCGACTCTTTATAATACAATTAATAATTTTTCAGCGAAATCTGCAGTTGATCTACAAATTATTAATGAATATTTATGTATTTATTCTCAGGTTGAAATTGTAATTGAACCGGAAAATAATACACTTTTTTTTAATCTGAATGATCCTGAATCTCCAGAGCTTGCTTTTGAGGTATCAAGTTTTGGACGACCGTATATTAATAATAATCTTTTATTTACTTCAAGTGGCTATTCATGTTATGTTTTTAACAAAGGAGAAAATCCTTCTGGTATTCTCGAACCTATTTATACTTTTTATGATATTAACGGTATAAATAACATAAGTTTCATCGAACAAAATAATTAGAATTTTTTGTTACTTTGCCAATGGTCAAATATCGGAGTTTTTGAATATGAATATAATACTGCTTTAGATGAAAACGAACTCATAAAACCGGAATACTCTCTTTCCAACTACCCCAATCCATTCAATCCGGGAACAAAGATAGTATTCAATTTCCCTGAAGAGGGAAACGTAAAACTGGAGATTTTCAACATTAAAGGAGAAAAGGTAAAAACGCTGATGGACTGCTACATGAGCCCCGGTCGCAGCGAAATGATCTGGAATGGGAAAGATGATAATGGGAAAACAGTCAGTTCCGGAATTTACTTTTATAAACTAAAAGCTGGAAAGTATGAGAAAACGAAGAAGATGATACTTCTGAAATAATTCTTGACCCCCTCTTAAATTCTCCCCCTAAATAGGGGGAGATAGTGGGGGTTGAAAGTAAGAAACCAGAAATATGTTACTTTTGAAATGGGATAAATTATTTTGGTTAAATTTCCAAAATTGAACCAGCCATTTCACGCTCCGAATTTTCGGAGCGTTTTTTTATTTTTACTTTTCAAACTCGTCTTTTCCACCGGAAAGCATAAAAGTCAAAGGTGCTGCCTGTTTTGCCAGATGGAGCATGTTACGGGCAGTATTTTTTATGTCCCATTGAGCATGTTCATCTTCTCTTAATCTTGATATGTGGTAAAGCTCGCGAGGGTTGACAGATACTAACACCCTGCGACGATGAGCATTAGTTAAGCAATATTCTGCTGCTCTATTATATTTTGTTTTGAATTTATAGAATAATTCTGAACTTCTGTTACAAATTTCTTTTAATTCATTTTCCAAATTTATCGCTTTAATAGATTCCGGGATCGTGTAGCCAAGTTCAGGATTGTACTCCTGAGCTAATAATGTCATTAAGCGATGCCTTTTTAATTGAGCAAAGTTGCTTGCACTAACAATCAATTCAAATTTCAAGTCACCGGTTAGTTCAAATTCACGAGGTAGAGCATCAAATCTCGAAATATATTTTAAGGCTTCTTTGAAGAATGCTCTTCCATCTTCTTCAGTATTTAGCTTAAAAGATGCGATTTTGTAAGAATCTTCAAAAGACAATAAAGAATTGTTGTGAATTAAGGCAGCAGCAATGCTTCTATCGATGTTATTTTCCCGGAAAAGGATTGCATTTCCTTTACTAATGTTATTTGGAAGATGATCATCAGGGAAATTCCCCTGTGTGTTTTCAATTATTGATTCTACCATCTTCTTTAGGTTTTGTCTTGTGTATTTGAAGTGATCATCCTGCAGCTCTGTTTTAAATGCTTTTTTAAATTCTCCCGGGTCTGTTAAGATGATGAGTGACGGAGCAACTTCTTTTGTAACATTGAATAGTTTTTGAGATAACTCTCTTGTTTCTGCAAGTTCGGAAAATCGCATTGTTCTTATTGCGTGTTCCAATGTTCTGGCGTTAAAAGATAAACCAAGTTGTGCTTGGGTTGCCAGGCTCAGTGCATATCTGGCATCTTCCTTAGCCCAGCCTTCCAGAGTGTTCTTGTGCCTGTTCATTTTATCAGAAATTCCTTTTTGGGATGCTGTTCTCGCTTTCGCTGCCAGGGTTGGGTTCGTTTCATATTGATATTTGATAAGTTTCTCTAGGTTATGTAAATAAAAGTTATTTTGAAGCTCTACTAATTTTACGAAAGTCTCTTTATCCTGTTGGCTGAATTCTGTTGGCGTTATAAAGTCTCCTTTTAAAGTGATATAGCGTTGGGATTTTTCTGTGTAAGCACAGCCGATTCGTCTTGCTTCCAGTTCTTCCAGTGCTAATCTTGAGATACCTAAGATATCAAAATTAAAGTAAGCGTGTTCTGCCACAGAATGGTGGCTCATGCCAAATACGATCGCTTGGTTTGATCTTCTGGCTTTTTCTACTTGTTCCCTGGCATCTGCTCTTAACTCTGGAACATCTCTCGGATCCCGGCTGATGCGTGCATAGGCTGCAGATATAGTCTCAGGTGTTGCAATAGTACATTCCGGTAATTTATCAATCAAATTCTTATCAATATTGAATCCAGCTAATTCTACTTTCATTATTTCCTAAATTCCTAATTCTTTCAACGTTTCATCAGTTGGAACGCCATTTTTATCCCAACCTCTTATCTCATAATACCTGTCCAGCATTTCATCCAGCTTTACTATCCTGTTCCTGGAAGCTCCTTCTGGTAGGACTTCATTGAGAAATCTGGGTGGGAGAGTGTCATCTTTCCTTGTGAATCCTGCTTCACAATTAAATTTCCTCTCAAGAGCATAAATCCTCTTCCCTATCTTTACCAGTTCTTCATCTGTAAAATCAAGCCCTGTAACGATATTAAGCATCTCGGCAAAAGTGGAAGGACTCATCGCAAACTGCAGGAACCTGCAGAGTATTATACTGTCGACCATAGCAGATATATCCTGAAGAAGTGCAACTATCTCTGCTTTTCCTTTTGTTGCAAAACGATCTAAAAACACAGGTGAACCCAGGATCTCAGGTCCAATCATATAAGCTTTAATATGACATCCACCACGGTTGTTTGTAGCGTACGACAGAGCTTGTCCCTGTACACCACGCGGATCATAAGCAGGAATTTCCATTCCTTTTACCTGCATCGCCAGTTCCGGTTTGCCATATTTCTCAGCCAATCTTTTTGAACCTAACGCCAATTCAGCTCCGATCCCTCGTTTGTAAGCAATATCTTCTACAAGTTTCACTAATTTATCAGCATTACCCCAGATCAGCTTTTCCGGGAATGCTCCTTTCTCGTAAAGTTCCATTGCACAACCGATAGTGCTTCCACAGGTTATTGTATCCAATCCAAGTTCGTTGCAAACATAATTTGCTTCCGTGATAGCAGTCAGGTCATTCACGCCAAGCTGCGCACCAAAAGCCCATAGTGTTTCATATTCCGGTCCTTCACCTTCTTTGCTTACAGTTTTTGTGGTTCTACCACAGGCGATAGGGCATTTATAACAGGCACTTTTCTTATAAACGAGAATTTCAGAAAGTTTCTCTCCGC
>JAGLWO010000536.1 GCA_023133395.1 Candidatus Cloacimonadota bacterium
AGCTTCTAAAAGAAAAAGGAAAAGAGGATATCTTACTTTTTGGCGGGGGTGTTATACCGGATGAAGATATCGAATTCCTTAAATCAAAGGGATTCAAAAAAATATTTACTCCCGGAACTTCTGCACAGGAAGTAATTGATTTTATAAATGAGAGTGTGGATCATGGATGATATGAAAGAAGGAAAAATTTATACAAATCCAGAGCAGAATATTACCCTACGAATATCCGAAGACGGGTTTTCTGCATATCTAACCATAAAAGATACTGATGGAATGATAGATGAAAAAGAAATAACTAAACTTCTCCATACAACTGGGATTAAATATGGCGTGGAAGAGGCTGTGGAATACAATTCTCAACATGGTATTCAAAAGGAAAGTAATGTGCCTTTTCTGGTAGCTTTGGGAAAAAACCCGGAAGCACAATCTGAGGTTTCATATTTGTTTAATACTGAGAATTGTTTTAACCACGATGAACAATATAATATTTATGAATTAGAAAAGTTTGAAAAAGTACATAAACATCAACCATTAGCAAATTTGAAACTCACTGACATCAGCCAACCGGGCATGGATATTTTTGGGAATGAAACACCGTCTGGAGTTTCTGCTCAGTTAAATGTTGATAATTATATTGGCGATAATGTGTATTATTCTGAAGAAGATAATCAAATATTGGCTTTGAAATCCGGTTATCCTTACGTTGATTATCAGAATAAAATATATATAAAAGCAGATTTTTTCATCAATGAGGACATAATAGATAAGACCTTAAAAATATTCGGTGACGTAACAATCGATGGCGTGGTTACTAACTCAAAGGTTGAAGTTGAAGGGAATCTGAAAGTTAAAGGTAATATCAGTAATTGTATTGATACAGGAATATATGTTAATGGAGATGTAAATATTGAGTATTCTGAGAATTCGAAAATAGTAAGTAGTGGAAAAATAGTAATAAATAAAAGTGCCAGATTCTGCTCAATGCACGCTGATAAAGAGATTATTGGGGAAGAAAATAGTTCAATAGCAGGAGGACTGATTCAAAGCGGAAAAAATATTGATGTTTATACTATCGGAAGTCCCTTTTCTCTATTGACTGAAGTAGAAATCGCATCAGCTCCTTATCTGAAAGAGCAAATTAAGAAAGCACAAAGCGAATTATCATCTGCCAGAAATAATCCGGAGGAGAACGAGGAGATTATCATTGAACTTACTTCAAAACTCAAGGAACTTGAAGAGAGATACGAAGAAGTTTTTAATGAACATCTAAGTGATGAGCTTGGAGATTACCAAATAAAGGTTAATAACAAAATTTATCCTGGTACTCACCTTAGAATTTTAAAACATTCAAAGATAATTAATGAAGAATTAGACAGTGCAACATTTTCTGTAATCAATAATAAACTTGATATAAATGAGGTTGACAAATTTGAGTAAAATTAATCCTTTGATTATAAATATTTATAGAAGGTGTTCAAGTAGTGAAATTGGCGAACTCTATTATTTCTGAGAAATCTATATATCGATTTTAGGTTTAGAAAGCATTTACCAAATAAAGTAAATGCTTTTTTTAATATTTATTTTCTGATAAGTTCTCTGGAGGAATTGCATTGATTAAAGAATTAGAGATATTGAACCAGATGCAAAAGTGTGATGATATTATTACTGGAAAAAGTATACTGACAAAAACACTTCCTCAGGAATTAAATTGTCTGATACAGAATTTGGAAGAATCAAATAAGAAACTTGCTCAAATAGAAAATAAATTAGAAGAAAATCTGAAATTTCAAAAATTGAAAGAACTTGATATAAAAAGTAATAAAGAGAAGATAGAAAAGTATAAAAATCAACTTCTTATGATTAAGACCAATAAAGAATATAAAGCTTTAAACAGTGAGATTAGTCATCTGGAAACTAAGAATTCTGAAATCGATGATGAACAGATTGTCTTGATGGAAGAAGAATCAAATATTCGTCTGCAGTTGGAAGCGGATAAAAAAGTTCAAAAAGATGCAGAAGATGAACTGAAAGCTAATGAAGAAAAATTAAAAAAGAAAATAGAGGAAGTTGAAAAAGAAATTGCTGAAATTCGAAATAAACGTAATTTATTAGCAGAGGGATTACCCAGACAATTGATTCGTAGATATGCAGCTCTTATAAAAAATAAGGGTAGAAAAGCAGTAGTATTCAACGAGAATAATGCTTGTAGCGGGTGTGGTTATCAAATTAGACCGCAGCTTGTAATTGAAATCAATGAGGGGAAAAAGATTCTTAACTGCGAAAATTGTGGTAGAATATTAGTTCCCAAGCTTATAGAAAAATAAGTGTTGTCAAAGAAGATAAAGTGTCTGCTTGACCACTACTTTTATTGACTTTCTTTGAAGACTTACAAAGTAGTGGTCAGGAGGAAAGTCCGAACACCAGAGGGCAGGATACTTCCTAGCAGGAAGTCCCGGTAACGGGGAGCCAGCTCCACAGAAACAAACTACCTGACCACTAACTTGGGACACACCTGGTTACTGTATTCCAAGTTAGTGGTCAGGAAAAGGTGAAAAGGTAGTGTAAGAGACTACCAGATTCCGGTGTGAATCGGGATTCTCGGAAAGCCTTGTTCGGTGCAATGCCAAATAGGAGAACATGAGTTAGCCCGACTCTTTTTGTTCTCGGGTAGGCAGCTAAAACCGGTCATTATTTGAACCCGGAGGGGTATAGAAATATCCGGTTTAGACAAATAGACATTAGATTGCTTGTTAGGCAGTTTACAGAATTCGGCTTATTATCTTCTTTGACAAATAATTTTTAATAAAAATTAAGGAAATATAAATGCAAAAAAGGTGGAAAATATCTGAACCGTTAACACAAGAACAACAAGAAATAAAAAAGACTATCATCAGCCACATCAAATGTCCTGAGATGATAGCAGAAATGCTCGTTCACAAGGAAATAATGACTTCCGAAGAAATAAAAAAGTTCTTTAATCCCAGCCTGGATAATGTATACGACCCTTTCATTTTCAAAGATATGGAAAAAGCTGTTGATAGAATTATCAAGGCTATTAAGAAAAAAGAATTAATAATGATTTATGGGGATTATGACGTAGATGGTACAACTTCAACAGCACTTCTATATCTTGGATTAAAGAAAGTTAATGCTCTGGTTGATTATTATATTCCTCATCGGATGATCGATGGATATGGGTTGTCATTAAGTGGGGTTGACCAGCTTAAAGATAAAGGAGCTTGTCTTATTATCAGCGTTGATTGTGGCATAAATGCAATCGAAGAAGTAGACCAAATTAATGAATTAGGAATAGATATAATCGTAACCGACCACCATAATCCAAAGGATGAATTACCAGATGCTTATGCTATTATTAATCCTAAATTGGAAAATTGTGAATATCCCTTTAAAGATTTAGCTGGAGTAGGGATTGCCTATAAACTTCTAATGGCAACTTATCGTCAATTAGGAGTTGATTCCCATGAATTCGTTGATAAATATATCGATCTGGTCGCTCTTGGTACAATAGCGGATATCGTATCTTTAACGGATGAAAACAGAATCTTTGCAAGCATTGGTCTTGAGAGATTAATAAAAAGGCAAAATATAGGACTAACAGCTCTTATAGATATAGCAGGTCTTTCTCAAAAGGAATTAAATTCAAGTGATATTGTCTTTGGTATTGCTCCCCGAATAAACGCAGCAGGTAGAATGGGAAGTGCTATGAGAGCTGTCGAACTAATGGTTTCCACTGATGAAGAAAAGAGTCTTGAACTGGCTCAGATTATTGAAAGAGAAAATTCCATCCGGCAACAAATCGACCAAGAGACTTTCCAGGAAGCATGCGATATAATAGAAAAGAAATACAAGAACATGGAAGAAACTCCTTTGATTGTTGTTTCTTCTGATGACTGGCATCCCGGAGTAATTGGTATTGTAGCTTCCAAATTAGTTGAAAAATATTACAGGCCAACCATTATGATTTCCTTCAAAGATGGAATTGGCAGTGGTTCTGGAAGAAGTATTTCTGGATTTAATCTTTTTGAAGCGTTAACTTCAGTGGAAAATTATCTGGAAACTTTTGGCGGGCACAAGTATGCTGCAGGTCTTTCCATACTGGTCGAATACGTTGATGTTCTTGAGAATAGGTTGAGTAAATATATAAAAGAACATATTACATCTGAACAGCTTATTCCGCCCCTAAAGATAGAAACCAAACTGGAACTATATGAGATAAATGATAATCTTCTGGAATGGTTAAGCAAGTTTGCTCCATTTGGACCTGGGAATATGAGGTTGACTTTTTATACTGAGAAAGTAATGATAATTGGATTTCCGTATAATGTGGGGAAAAATCATCTGAAAATGAAGGTTGTAAAGGATGGTTGTACTCTGGATCTCATTGGCTTCAATCTGGGAGATTATCTACCTTTCCTGAAGAAAGGATCTT
>JAGLWO010000537.1 GCA_023133395.1 Candidatus Cloacimonadota bacterium
CTTAAAAATATTATCGTCAAATCCATTAGGATTAAGGATCAATTGCTCTTTAGGAAGTTTATAAAGCTCCAGGGTGTCATTATGAACCTGACCGGAAATTGTTATTATCCTACTTGCATTCTTTGCTCCCTCTAGTGCGTATTTATGATAACGTTCATCTTTTCTAAATCCCATCAAATCTGTACCATGAGCAGTGACAATATAGGGAACACCTGTTTGTAAAGCAGCATAAGGTGTGATCCAGAGATGTTGTGCATGAATAATATCCGGCTTGAATTCTATGACAACTTCCTTTGTGATCTCAATAAATATTTTAACATACTGTTCAAGTTTATCATCTGAGATATTGTAATAAGTGTTTGTGCTTCTGGGGTGAGTGGTAAAACAGGGAAAATTGAATTTCAAGTCAGGGTCAGGATTTTTAGTTTCATCACAAATAATAGTTCTTCGCTGGAACGGATAATCTGATGTATCATACTGATTGTCGATATCGATCACAAAAACTTCATGACCTTCTTTAATTAATTCCTGAGCGATATTCATTGTATAGATTCCGCTACCAGAACCCTGCAGGGGAAAATGATTAATTAGAAGTACTCTCATAAAAACTCCTAGTTATAAAATATCGGAAACATCCGAATCCTGTTTTTTCATATCGGAATATTTTTTGGTTATTCTAATGAGACGTTCACTCAGTTTTTTAGAGACTATCCACAAAAGTTTTGCTGAAAGTTCGGAATTCTCTTCAATTATTTTTAATACTTCATCTTTATTTATTGCCATTATCGAAACGTCTGTGGCTGCCAATACAGAAACTGAATGAGGTTGGTCGAAAAAGATGGAAGTTTCGTTAAAATGATCTCCGGGAGCTAATTCTGCAACTACAATATTATCTCCGGAACTGGTTTTATCTTTTACAATTTGCAACATACCATCCAGAAGGATATATATACAATTATCGATTTCACCTGTCTTGAAGATATATTCATTTTTCTTCCTGTGAGTAATTTCGGATATGGATAAGATTCTTCTTAACTCTCTTTTGGAAAAGGGTTTCAAAAGTTCAATCTCTTCCAACTTAAGGTCTTTCTTAATCCCTGATTTTTTTAGTTTTTTTGTTTTTTCGATCTGGTATTTATCAAATTTTACAAGTTGTCCTTTTAGAATTATATCCTCAAACACATTCTCGATAGTCTGTGTATGTTCCAGTAATTTTCTCCAATTCTCTTGAAATTTGAGATATGTATCGAAAGTATTGTAATGTGGAATTGCATCATACCTTGCTAGATAGATATTTTTGATAGTTTCTTTGCAGGCTTCAATTTTATTATCTGCAAGGTAATTCAAAGCAAGGATGATATTTGTTTTGAAGATCTTATCTCCCAGGTCGGGTTTCATGAATTGACCCGGATAAGGATCGAAATCTTCCGGTTTGATTTCGCGTAGATTTGTTTTTGGAGTCTGTGTATCGAATTTTGATTTATTATAAAGAAAGCGGTAAATATCTTCTCTGAACCTTTTCCAGATTTCATGTTTTTTGGGAGGGGGAAGATGCTTTATTGCCAGTTGATTATCCAAATAGAAATTAAAGCCGAAAATCCTGGCATTGATTACGTAATCTGTATCTTCACCTCTTGTGGTTTTAGGGTCAAAAGGAACGATACGCATTAAGTTTCGATGAATTACCATTGCACCGCCAAAAGCGAAAGGAGTTTTTTTCAATCTTGGTTCACTGCCAATAATCTTATCAAAAGCTTCCCTTTTTTCGCCAAATCTGTCCCAGTATGTCATCCATGGTACGATGTTGACCTTATCGTAATATTCATTATCCTCATTCAGGTAATAGCCAGCAACTCCATCGATTGTATTACCGTAGAATCTTTTTCCAATAAATTCTTTTGCTTTTGTTACGAATGCAGGATCCTCGAATACCTCATCATCATCAATTAGAATTGCAACTTCTGCATCTAAAATGTACGGCACAAAAATGCACAAATTACGAATATTAGAATATCCTCTCAATTCCAGGACATCGGGAAGCTTGATATCTTTGAACAAAACTTTTTTCAACTCTTTCAGATTTTTATCAGTGAAAAGAATTGTATCCACAGGCACATTAGCTTCTTTAATTATTTTTTTTAGTTTTGTTTCCATAGGGGTTACATACTTCTTATTTGTAGTAGCTCCGAGAATTATCAAGGTGAAATTTTTATCATCAAGGATGTGTAAAGATTTCAAGGTTCTGAGCAGAGTTCCCTCTTCATTGACTGGTGTGGCATGGTCATAGACAGCATCACCTTCTTTCCATTCGCCATCAGGACCTGTCCAGTACGTGGGAATTATCATGTATGTTCTCATATTTACTCCTTTTTATTTTTTATAAGTTTTTTCATTTTGTTCCAAGCATCCAGGAGGTTATAGAAGTGTTCAATATCTTTAGGAAGTTTGCTATAAGCCATTTCGAAAGCTTCAGGTAAATTTAGAAATCTCTTATCAGAAAAATATTCCGCTGCAGCTTTACTTCCTTTTGTCAGGGCATGAAGACGTTTCTCTGTATTTATGGTTTCAACTTCTTCATAGTATTCGGAACGTAACCAGTTAAAGAATGGATTCCTGATAATCCAGCCCATGCAGGCATAATAAAATCTATCTAAATTCTTCTGGATAGTAATTGTTGGTTTGTTAGGAAAATCTCCAAAGCAGTTGTGAAAAATCAAAAGATCGATATCCACGCAATGCCCTCCATAATAGTAGATAAGCGGACCAAACAGTGTATCTTCTCCTCTGCCCAGGAAACACTCATCATTCATAACCAAAGTTGTTGAGAAAAAAGGTGGTAGCATATCCAGTTTATTCAGATCTAATACTATATTTCCACCTAGCACTTTATTTGTATTAAAGATATTTTCTAACCAGCGATCTCTTGTAACAGGTGTATCAACTGATGAAATATAGTAGAATCTATCTTCTTTCTGAATACCCTGAAGAAGTTCCATCATATAAGGAAAATTCATTTTAGGGATGATGTAATAACCAGTATAATCACTTGTAGTTACAACAGCACCATCCTTTTTCAGGAAGGTAAGATGTGAGCCAACAAAATCAATATCTTCAAATTTTGATTCTCCATCATGAAATTGGGTGAGTATCGTTGGGAAAATATCCGTATCAAAGAAAAACAGGTGGTCCAGACCCAAAAAAATAGCAGCGAGGATTACATAATTTCTACAAGTACCATATGAAACCTTACCGTATTTTTTAAGAAATGGAGTTCCGATAATTGTTTCAATTTCTTTCTCATTTAATCCCAGGTCTTTTAATGAATTTTCCAGTAATGGTGCATTTCCTCTTTTGACAAGAGTAACTTCACAGTATTTTTCTAACTGCTTAAGTGTCTCAGGATTAACATAATCGATGTAACAGATTATGAGATGGTCTATCTTATGCCCATATTTTTTGGCATTATCAAAAAAATCTACGATCGGGCTCAACTGGTCTACATTTCTACTGATTACACCAAATGCATTTTTTTTCAATTTCATAA
>JAGLWO010000538.1 GCA_023133395.1 Candidatus Cloacimonadota bacterium
AGAGCAAGATGACCACCACCTATTATTATGTCTGCTCGTTCCTCTTTAATTCGGGGAGCATCCAGGAGTTTAATAGCTTCTTCGATAATTGTGTCAGCATTTTCTTCCAAATTTGTATTTCGTACGATTTCAAAGCCACCACGTCTTCCATTCATATGACCGGGCCAGGTTCGGCACATTGTTTCTTTCCCGCTAGAAGCCAGAACATACATCATTGGCATTGTGTCGTAGACCAGCGAATCTACGAAAGTTCCTTCAGTATTGGCATAGATTTTGTACTGTCGATATAAGACTGTGTAAACATAAGAATAAACTATCTTCTTGTTTCCAACCAGTTTTTGTGCAATTTTTTCATGAAAATCTATCTTGAATTTATCGTCCATCAGGAAAGGGTCTTCTTTTGGTTTGAAGAAATAGCTGTCACTAATCGATTTCAGCTTCTTGAATGTGGCGGGTTCTTTGCGGAATTTGCTTCCAACTTTAGCGTTTGATATTGCTTTTTTGATCATCTTTTCGATGGAAACATTTGTGAGAATGGTCGTACCAGCAAATCCCCAACAGCCATTTACTAAAACCCTAATACCCAAATCAATAGAATCATAATCCGAACCGAAGTGTCTGAGTCTACCTTTTTCGAAATAAATAACCTGGTCATCTGTATTTGTGAAGCGAACATCTGCATAGGTTACTTCCGGGATATCCAATTTATTAATTATATCATAAACTAATTTTTTCATATTAATCTCCTATACCGTTCTCGTTGAGGAACTTATCTTAAAACCTTTTACTTTCACATGTGGCATACGAGCGCTATAGATGCCGAACTCACCATAGTTACTTGAAGATGGAATCGTGTAAGAGCGATTTTCGATATCGGTGATACCATTAATAACATCGGAAATTTTTTCTGTGAAACGAAGGTTATTTACAACTTTCGTGAGCTTTCCATTTTCAATCAGGAAAGTGCCATCGCGGGTTAATCCAGTTACAGAAGTCTCTTTCCTATTAATGAAATTCATATAATGTAAGCTGGAAATGTATAACCCTTTTTTAATCGAGCCAATTAATTCTTCCCGGGTTTTATTACCTGTTTTCAAAATTAAAGCTCCACCTTCAGCTCCATTCTTTTTCATTTTCAGTTTTCGCCCATAATAATTATCGACCATAAAGTTTTTGAATACGCCTTTTTCAATAATCGGGAGTTTTTTATAAATATGACCATCGTGATTGTAATCAAAATTTATCAGGTCAGGATGTTCAGGATCATCAGTGAGTGTAATATTTTCCGGGAAAACTTTCTTATTAAGTTTATCCTCAAAGAAACTCATTTTAGCGTCCAGACTTTGAGCTGATATACTGCTTTCAAGATATCCGAAATATTCACCAATACAGCGGGGAGCAAGCACAACTTCGTATTCACCAGGTTCAACGTCAACGATTTCACCTGTTGCAGTTTCAACTTTGATAACCAAATCTTTCGTGAATCTTTCCACATCAAAAGTATTGAAATTTTCACCACCATAGGTTTCCAATACTGTAACCTCGTTCTTGTTGGATACTGCTTTAACTTCCAGGAAAATGGGGGAATTGATCTCGCGTTTGTTCACGCTATTGCTATTGATTATGTAAAGTGTCTTGTAGTTGCAGATAAAAGTTCCGAAGATATTGAAGCCGAATGGTGCAACCGAATCGGATATTTTTTCTAGTATCTTTATCTTCTTATCCAGAGAAACTTTTTCGATGTTGTTGATCTTTTCCTTTTCAGAACTTTTTTCAAGGTCATCTTCCAGGTCGATGAAATCAGGATCTTCCGGCAATTTGTCGATAATCATCTTTGCTTCTTCGATCTTCTCGAGAAGTTTTGCTCTGGTTGGATTCTTCAGAGAGAAAGAGTACGACTTCTTTCCTTTATACATTGTTGTGGAAAGCGAGACAGAGGTTTTGGAAATATTGTAATTGGTTTGACTCTGATAAAATCTTAAGAAATCTGTTTCCCAGTTTCGGTAGTGGAAATTGAATTTGAACTTCGGGTATTGTTCACAGATTTTCACAAGTTCGTTTCGAAATTCCATAATCGCTCCTTTAGTTTTATTAAAAAGTTTCTTAACAAATCGAAGTTAAGCGGAAAATCTGTAAATAAAAAAATATGAAGGTACAAATAAGATTGACAAATATCAGCTTTTTGAAAATTCAAATACTAAAAAAAAAAAAGGAATTGAATGAAAAAGATAGATCTTCATATTCATACGAACTATTCAGATGGACTCTTGTCTCCTAAAGAGGTATTAGAACTTGCTAAAGAGCGAGGATATGATGTAATTGCAATTACAGATCATGATAATCTGGGAGGTTATCGAGCTGCAAAAGACCTGGCA
>JAGLWO010000539.1 GCA_023133395.1 Candidatus Cloacimonadota bacterium
TCTTTACTCAATTTCCCGAAGACTGGAGGATGAGGTTGCATAGGCATTCGACGATGATTTATCCGCTTAGGATGGAATTTCAGATTTTTTTCTTGACCCTTTCGACCATAAAACGGATTTGGTCGAGGAGAGTGAAAGAGGTAATAGATGGACGAAAAAAAAGAAAGGATAATTTCAGCAACTAAAGAATTGATTGTGCAATACGGCTTTAAAAAAACTACTATGGATGAGATTGCTGCCAAAGCCAGAATGGGAAAATCTACCATGTATTACTACTTCAAGAACAAAGAGGATATCTTTGCCGAAATCGTACGAATAGATTCCGATCTTTTTCGGCAGAAATTAATTGATGCTATCCAGGCTGCTTACAGTCCACAAGATAAAATCATGCAATATGTTCGCACCAGAATGCTGCATCTAAAAGAGCTTAGCAATTATTACAAGACACTCACCAACGAATATCTGGATCACTATTTTTTCATCGAAAAAGTGAGGGAAGATTTTTATAGTTTCGAAAACAAAATCTTAAGCGATCTGATAAACGAAGGAATTCAGCAAAACATTTTTACACCCTGTGATATAGATGTCGTTGTTCATATGATCGCAATTGCCATAAAAGGATTAGAATATCCCCTTTTCATTCAGAAAGAGCAGGATCTGGAAAGAGACAGTAAGCAAATGATGGAAATTATCTTTAAAGGAATTGAAGTAAGAGCGTAATTTTTTACAATGTTTTCGACCATAGAACAAATATAGTCGAAAATTTGAGGAGAATAAATTGATTAAAATACCGGAATTAAGAATAGGAAACCTGATTGCAAGAATACCCATCATCCAGGGCGGAATGGGAGTTGGGATTTCTCTATCAGGGTTGGCATCTGCAGTAGCTAACGAAGGGGGTATCGGGGTTATTTCTTCTGCAGCTATTGGAATGCTTGAACCTGATTTTTTCACGAATTACTTGGAAGCAAATATCAGAGCGTTAAAAAGTGAGATTAGAAAAGCCAAAGAATTAACCAAAGGAATTATAGGTGTCAATATCATGGTGGCATTATCAAATTATGCTGATATGGTAAGAACTGCTATTGAGGAAGAAACAGACATAATTTTCGCAGGAGCCGGACTTCCCCTTAATCTTCCTCAATTTTTAAAAGGAACCAAAAAGACAAAGTTGGTTCCTATTGTTTCCTCTGGAAGGGCAGCCAGTATTATTTCTGAAAGAT
>JAGLWO010000054.1 GCA_023133395.1 Candidatus Cloacimonadota bacterium
ATTTTTTCATTTGTAGATTTAATTGCATTTCAAAATGGCGAAAAACTGATATTCAAAGTTAAATATGGTGTGATCTCTGCCGGGCAGGCTACTCTCCAGATAAGTGAAACCACTTATAAAGATACCATTCCATGCTACCTGATAGAATCACTCTCAAAAACAAATTCCTTTTTTGATAATATCTATAAAGTTCGGGACAAGATCGAATCCATCTGGGATAAGAATAGAATGGTCACATATAAATTCACAAAAAAACTTCGAGAAGGAAAATACAGGCAACATCGAATCCATTTTTACTATCCTGACCAGAATATGACCATTTACACCAAGTTTGGTCGTAAAACTAAAAAATTCAAACAGAAAAGAATGGATATTCCAGATAATACCCAGGATATTCTCAGTGCTCTTTATTATCTTCGTTTGAAGGAAATAGCTGTTGGAGACACTCATGTCATCGATGTTACTGCAGATGGAAGAAATTACCCCGCCAGAGTTTTGATCCGTCGAAAAGAAACTATTAAGACGATATTCGGACAAAAAGAATGTTTCGTAGTAGAACCCATCCTGGAAGGTGAAGCAATATTTAAACAAACTGGGAAAATACTCATCTGGCTCACTGCTGATGAACATAAAGTTCCTGTGAAAATGAGCAGTAAAATAATCTTTGGAAGCTTTAAGGCAATATTGAAAGATGCAGAAAACGTTCCTTACAAAAAAAAGTAGTTACTGGTACCACCTCCCGCCAGAATTGATCGCTCAATACCCGAAAGATAAAAGATCAACTTCACGGCTTTTGTCTCTGAACAAAAATACCGGTGCTATCTCACACCACAAATTTACTGATATTCTCGAATTATTGAAGCCATCCGATGTACTTTTATTGAACCGAACCAAGGTAATTCCTGCAAGATTATTTGGAAGAAAAAGTACCGGTGCAAAAGTTGAAGTTTTTCTATTAAACCAGAAGTCGGATAAAATCTGGGAATGCCTGGTAAAACCGGGGAAAAGGTTACGGGTAGGTTCTGAAGTTGAATTTTCTGATAACCTTTCAGGAAAGATAATCGAGCATACCGAAGATGGTGAAAGATTAGTGGAATTTGATTGGCAAGGGGATTTCTGGAAAATTTTGGAAAAAACCGGCAAGACTCCGCTTCCACCATATATCAAAAGAGAATCCATAGAAAAAGATAAGGAAACCTATCAAACCGTTTATGCACAAGAAAGAGGTTCTGTAGCTGCTCCCACAGCAGGATTACATTTTACAAATGAACTTCTGAATAAGCTCCAACAAAAAGGAATAGAAATCCTGGAAGTACTTCTTCATGTGGGGTTGGGTACTTTTCAAGTGGTGAAAACAGAAGATATCCAGAACCATAAAATGCACAGCGAATTCTGCAGGATCACAGAAGAAACTGCTAAAAAGATAAACATAGCAAAAAGCCAAGGTCGAAGAATTATCGCAGTGGGAACAACCACTACCCGCACCCTGGAAAGTTTCGCGAAAAATGGGAAATTATCCTCAGGCTCACACTGGACAGATATTTTTATTTACCCAGGTAAAAAAATCCAGATAGTTGATGGTCTGATAACAAATTTCCACCTACCTCATTCCACACTTTTAATGCTGGTTTCCGCATTCGCAGGATATGAAAATATTAAGAAAGTTTACAAAATTGCTGTTGAAGAAAAATATCGTTTCTATAGCTATGGCGATGCAATGGTGATATTGTAACTATGGAGTGAAACAACCATGTTGTTTCTTTTTGCTTATTCCCAAACAGGGGCTTGTGAATACAATGCGTTACGAAAGAGGACTTCCACGCGATGCCGCATGGCATGGTCTTAACGAGTAAAAAAAGAGTAGAATATGAAAAATTTTAAGCATAAATTATTCGATGAGGTTCTGTATTTCGAAAACCCGGATAGCACAACCAGAAAAGCGAATGAATTAATTAAATCCAAAGAAGCTCACGGAAATTTTCTTGTTATCGCCAGAGAACAATCTGCTGGGATCGGACGTAAGAAAAATTTCTGGTTTTCACCAAAAGACGGCATCTGGATGACTGCTGCTTTATATGGATTATCAGTTGAATCTAACCTGACGATCTTCACTGGTATTTGCATTCATAAAAGTCTTTCAAAACTTTTTCCGGAAATAGAAGGAAATCTTAAACTGAAATGGCCCAACGATATTTTTCTGAATAATAAAAAGCTCTGCGGGATTTTATCCAGTCATCTTTCTGCGAATAAATATCACCTTCTGGGGATCGGCATAAATACTAGCATTGATGAGTTCCCACAAGAATTAACAGATATTGCAACCTCATTGAAAAAAGAACTGAATTCTGAAATTAATAACCTGACAATATTAAATACACTTTTTGATATTTTTGCAGAAGATCTCCCGGATTTTATCGAAGGAAATATCGATATAAAATACTTTAAGAGAAATTCGTTCCTGTTAAATAAAACAGTAGAACTGGATACCGATTTTGATAAATTTTCCGGTATCTCGCATGGTATAAATAAGCAAGGTGCTCTGCTTCTTGAATTGAAAGAGGGAATGATCCAGCCATTTTATGCGGGAACGGTTGTAAGCTGGACTTGACTCCACAGCGAAGCGTGGAGTTAAGAATGCTTGTTTTTTCTGCCACAGATCTGCACAGACAAGAGGTCGATCATTTTATCATATCGCTGGTAAAAATTAAGAAAAAGGGATTTTAGGAAATGGGATAAATGCTTGACTTTATAAT
>JAGLWO010000540.1 GCA_023133395.1 Candidatus Cloacimonadota bacterium
TGCTTCATCCGAAGTGGGAGAAGCAACAATAATTTTCTCGAATTCAATAATCGCTTCGTCATATAATCCGTCTTCGAACAGGTCTTTTGCAAACCGAATATCTGCTGAAAGGCTAAGTGCAAGCATAATAAAGATAACTATTACAACTTTTTTCATCAATCCTCCAAAAACTTATCAATAGTTTAAATTGCAGTAAGTATGTCAACTTTGAAAAAGTTTACCAGAGATAATTTCCTCTCGTTCCCATCCGGCAGCCGCCGGATGGGAATGTAGTTGATCGCAAAACTCCTGTTTTGTTTTCTAACTCACCCTGCTGTCCCTCTCTTTAACGCTTCGCTCAAATAGAGGGAACATAAGAAACCGCTGAAAGAATCACTCATCCGAGCAGCAGAGATACCCACCTTCTCTCAAACGGAGAAGGAGATTTTTCCCTCTCGTTCCCAAACTCCCGTTTGGGAACGTAATTGAGCGTAAAACTCCTGTTTTGATCTCCACCTCATACCACTGTAATCCCAAAGCTTACAAGCATTCGCTGGGTTGGTAACTCGTTCACTCCTGAACGAGAAAACATAAATTGCGTTCCCAAGAAAAACTTGGGAACGAGGACAACAACCTTTTGAAGGTTATTCAATTATTTATTTCTTGACTCTAAAATTCCAAAAAACCAGTTTCGTTATTGAAAATGTACAAGGAATTATTTATGGCAAAACAAGATAGGGAAAGGCAGTAAAGATGAATTAATATAAAAAATACGAAATGCATATTACGTTATGCAAAAAAATTATGAGGTAATGTATGGTAAAAAATTTAAATAAAGCAAAAGAAATACTTAAAACATTTTGTTTAGTTACTAATCATATTGATAAAAAAGAATTAATTAATAAACCTAAGTTTTGGATAAACAAATATGGCCCCTTTACACTTGATAAAAAAGACACAGCAAAATTTTATAATGTTGCAGAATTTATTAGATTAAACTACGATAAAGGTCAGTTAGCTGAAAATGTTTCAAAAAAGGATATCGAAAGATTCCTCTTAGAGTATATTTCAGAAGTATTTACCTTGCTTACACAAAATGATAAACTAAAGGCAATAGATAATTTTGAAGTATATATTAACAAAAACTTGAAATCCAAGATTGAAAATTATGAAATATTTTCCCCAATTTTGAATTTCAAAACAAAAACGCATTTTATATTTGGTGATATGAAGTTTTATCCTTTTACAAAT
Organism: Candidatus Cloacimonadota bacterium; assembly: GCA_023133395.1. GTDB lineage: Bacteria > Cloacimonadota > Cloacimonadia > Cloacimonadales > TCS61 > JACNIV01. The sequence continues at coordinate 1,231 of JAGLWO010000540.1, forward strand.
GATAAATTGATTGAAGAGATAGAATTTATTGAGAATTTATATAGTCATAACAACGTAATCAAAGAAGAAAACAAAAAAGAAGGTATTGAACTCTGTCGAATGATATTATCAACCTATCTCAATCAAACGATGTTTAAATGTTCTTTTACCGGAACAACCATTGCTGCAAAATCAAAATCATATTACACGGCATTATTAAATATTAATGTCTTAAAATTTTTGTATTATGACATTAAAATCTCTAAACCAGAACAAAATGACATACTTCCCAAAAACAAACGTATAAAAACGATAATGAAAACAAATGATAGTTTTATAACTACAAACCATTTACCAATAGAATTTAATTCTGAACTTTTTGACTTAAGTCTTATGAAAACAGAAAAAGCAATTTCACTATCAAGAATGTTAGAAAAAGAAGTAAAAGATGATATTGATAAAAGAATTTTAGCAAGTATCAACTGGGCTATAAATTCAATTGAAAAAGCACCTGCTATAACTGATGAATCTGACTTTTTTGATTCTTCCGTTTATATGACTCCAAATAAACTTATTCTTTCTCAATGTCTTTTAAATGTAATGATTGCTTTTGAAACCTTATTGCTTTTCAAAGATGAAAATTTCAAAAAAAAACGATTAAAAATTAGGAGTGTAATTTTATTAGAAAACACAAATTTTGAGAAAACATTTATCAAAGATAAGATTGAAAAATTATATAAGTTACGCTCTAAAATTGTTCACGAAGGAAAATTTAATGAATCACCACAAGCTGTGTATCAGTTATATATATTTTTTAGAGATATTGTTTTTGAACTAATAGCATTGAAGAATAAAGAAAAAATCGAAACTAATGCTCAACTAAAAAAATGGTTCAAAGATAAAGAAACTATGATACAAAAAATTAAATAATATTCAAGTAGCTAGTTTTATGAAGAAATATTTAGTATTTTTATCATTTATTTTATTAACTACCATACTATTTTCTCAAAATTCACCTGATACACTATGGACAAGAAACCTTGGTGGAAATGTTATGAACTCAATGGATAACACAAGCGACGGAGGTTACATACTTGCAGGATCCACAGGTATTCATCCATACTATAGTTTTTATTTAGTGAAAACCGATGAAAATGGATATGAAGAGTGGAATAATACTTTAAGCATTAATAACAACCAATTTGCACAATCAATACAACAAACAATGGATGATGGTTATATTACAGTAGGCTATACAGAAGGAACAAATTTAAATGTTTGGTTAGTTAAAACCGATGAATTTGGTAATATAATATGGGATGAAGAATATGGTGATGAAAATGAATTTGATATAGGAAATGATGTAATGCAAACAGAAGATGGTGGATATGTTATTACTGGTCTTACAGATTCATATAATGTCACAGAAAGAAACGTATTATTATTAAAAACAGATAATATTGGAAATGTAGAATGGGTTCATACTTATGGAGGTGATAATTCTAGTATTGGCTATTCTGTCACGAAAACATTTGATAATGGTTACATAATAGCAGGTTACACCAGATTAGTAAATAGTAATGAAGATATTTATATAGTGAAAACAGATTCTATTGGAAATGTTATTTGGGAAAATACTTATGGAGGAGATGAAGAAGATATAGCACAATCAATAAAACAAACTGATGATGGAGGATATATTATTACTGGATGGACTACTTCTTTTGGATCAGGAAGTTGGGATGTAATGATTTTAAAAATAGATGAATTTGGAAATGAAGAATGGTCTAATTATTTTGGAGGTGATCAAAGAGACCAAGGTTATGATGGATATGTATTAGGAGATGGTTACGTATTTACAGGTTATACAGAATCATACGGGAACGGTATATTTGATATGTGGGTAATAAAAACCGATGAATTAGGAAATGAAAAGTGGAATAAAACGGTTGGTAGTACTGATGTAGAATTTGGATATTCAATACTTCAAACAGACAATTTAGAATATATTATTGCAGGAAATATACAAATATATGGTGATAATAATTTTTGGTTAGTAAAAACTGAAAGAGATTTTAAAGCTGAATTTTGTGTAAGTGACACATTTGGATATGTACCATTTAACGTTGAATTTTATAATATGTCATTAGGAAGCTCAACCAGCTTTGAGTGGGATTTTAATAATGATGGTATCATTGATTCTTCTGAAGAGAATCCAATATGGATTTATGAAGAACCTGGTTTATATAGTGTTTCGCTAACAATCAGCGATGGTATAAATACTGATACAGAATTAAAAGAAGAGTATATTACAGTTTATATTCCTCTAATTGCAGAATTTGAAGCTAATATTACATCGGGAGTAGTTCCTTTGGAAATTCAATTTGCAGATCTTTCAACAGGTAATATCATTGAATGGAGTTGGGATTTTGAGAATGATGGGGTAATTGATTCTAATGAACAAAATCCAATCTGGATTTATGAAGAATCTGATATATATACAGTCTCACTTACAATCAGTGATGGTATAAATACTGATATTGAAACTAAAGTAGAATATATTTCAGTATATGATTCATTAATTGCAGAGTTCGAAGCTGATAGTACTTTTGGTTATGCGCCGTTAGAAGTTCAATACAATGATCTTTCTACACAAAGCCAAAATCCAATAATAACTTGGGAATGGGATTTCAATTATGACGGAGTGATTGATTCTTATCTGCAAAATCCAATATACACTTATTCAGAAGCTGGAGTGTACACAGTATCGCTCACAGTTAGCGATGGAATTGACGAAGATACAGAAACGAAGGAAAATTACATTATTGTCCTCGAACCATTAGACGCTGATTTTGAAGCAAATATAACATCTGGAAATGCACCCCTAGAAGTCCAATTCACTGATTTATCTACAGGAGATATAACTGGTTGGATGTGGGATTTTGACAATGATGGCACTATCGATAGTAATGAACAGAATCCAATTTATACTTACGAAGAAGTTGGAATCTATACTGTATCTTTAACTGTAACTGATGGCACAAATGAAGATACAGAAATTAAAGAAGACTATATTACAGTTATTTCAACTGGTATTCATAATGAAATTATTCCTTTGGAAACACGATTATATCAAAACCATCCCAATCCATTCAATCCATTTACCAATATCCAATTTGACATAAAGGAAAATGAAACGGGAGTTCTTTCGATTTATAATATCAAAGGACAGTTAATTGAATCTCAGCAGTTTGAAGCAGGACAGTATAATTTTAATTGGGATGCATCGGAACAGAGTTCGGGTATTTATTTCTATAAATTGCAAACACAAAGCATAACCGAAACAAGGAAGATGTTATTGTTGAAATGATGGGGTAATCTTGTATTTAAAAAGATAATGAAAAGTAATAATGAATGTTAATAGAAATAAGAGAAAAGAAATATGTAATTGCTTTGTAGCTTATTTAGATATTATGGGGTTTAGCAGAAAAGTAAGAGAAAATCTTTATTCCGCGAATATAGATCTTGATAATTTCCTATTTGCAACAGAATTCTTTAAAGAAAATGCTGATGGAATATCTCTTTCAGTGTTTTCTGATTCTGTTTTTGTATTTACCAAACAAGATAATGTAGAATCTGTTAATAACTTCTTAACATATTTATCTTGCTTAATTTTGTCTTCTTTCAGTGAACAAATCCCTTTAAAAGGTGCAATTTCTTATGGGCAAGTGATTATTGATGAAGATAGAAATAAATTCCTTGGAGTTCCAATAATAGATGCTTATAAATTGCATAACAAATTGTTCTATTTTGGTGTTGTAATAGATGACAAAGCATATAAGAGGATACAAGAACTAAAGCAAGTTGATCATTATAATTTGTTTCGCCAATTAACGCCAATTAAGCCAGATAAGAGAGACGAGAAAGATATAATAATTACTAGCATTGAATATCAACTGCATTACAATCTGAACTGGCCTCTCCCATATAAACCCGAGGATAAAAAAAGTATAGAACTACTTGATTGTACTAATAGTAATGAAGCACAAATATATAAAAAAAACACTTTAGAATTTATTGAAAAAAGCTTCGAATTTAAAAATACGATAAGTATAATAAGAAGACTTCAAGGAAAGTGATAATATCTCTAATTGTTTTATGAAATTAGAAAGATGTGAAAGGCATTCTGAACTCCATCCATCTACGATTTATGAAGTCCAGTCTGCTTAAAAGTTCTTAGTCAAAATCAGCAAGGAGAAAGGGTTCAAATCCTTCTTGTCGAAACGACTTATCTATGTACGGCATCTTATGATCTCCTTTTTATAAAAGGAGACAGCAGAGGATTCAAAGCGAGAACTTTCCGAATCTTATCCGAGCTATCCACCTTCACCCAAACGGAGAATGTATCGACATTACTTTCGACTCGTAAGTTTACCCCATCGGGAAGAATGACCATATCGGGTCTGCGACGAGTCGAGAAGAATTCCTCTGTAAATAAAAGCGGAATGCAACCTTGAAAAGGTTTAAGAGACTTCTCTTCCTGCTGAACCTTTTCAACGGTTATTTATTCCTTGACTCTACCAGCAACTTCAGCTTTTCAGAACAAAATTTTCAAGAAAATCACAGGAAATAGATTATGCTATTTTTTCTTCTGCTCTTTTTTGTCGGCATTGCCGCCGGGTTCATTAATACTCTTGCAGGTGGTGGTTCTATTCTGGTTCTACCTGTGTTAATTCTCGCAGGAATACCATCACCTGTAGCCAATGCGACAAATCGGGTTGCGATTTTATTTCAAAATGCAACAGGAACATATCATTTTCACAAACACAATCAACTGCAAGTAAAGTCCATAATACACATTGCAATATCAGCAGTTATCGGGGCTATCATCGGTTCAATATTGGCTGCAAAAGTAGATTCAGTCCTTTTTGACAAAATTCTGGGAGTAATTCTCATAGTCATTTTAATATTGATGTTCCGCCCACACAAACAACAGAATCGATTTAGTAAAATGCTTCCCAAATGGGTTGAAATTTTGATATTCCTTGCTATTGGATTTTACGGTGGTTTTATTCAGGCAGGGGTTGGTTTTTTATTTTTAACTTCTTTAAACCTGATAGAAGAGTACAACCTAGTTCAAGCAAATGCTGTAAAAGTTTTTATTATTATGTGTTATACTATTTTTGCTGTTATTATTTTCACAATTTCGGGAAAAGTCCTCTGGAAATATGGTTTAATTTTAGCTG
>JAGLWO010000541.1 GCA_023133395.1 Candidatus Cloacimonadota bacterium
CCAATTGTCCTGAATTGAATTCAACTTTGGATGCTGTTTCACTTTCTTTATCTCTAGTTATCAATGTTAAATGACTAACAGCAGCAATGCTGGGAAGCGCTTCTCCCCGAAAGCCTAATGAAGAAATATTGAAAATATCGGTAACTGTCCGAATCTTGCTGGTGGCATGTCTTTCAAAAGATTGAATAGCATCGTCTTCACTCATTCCGAAACCATTATCAATAACCTGAATCAGCTTTTTCCCACCATTATCGATTGTAATTGTTATCTTAGTCGCTTCTGCATCAATGGAGTTCTCAACCAGTTCTTTTACTACTGAGACTGGTCGCTCAACAACTTCGCCAGCAGCTATTCTGTTTGCAACTTCTTCCGAGAGAATCTTAATATTTCCCATTTTGTATTACTTTTCCGCTTCAATTTGAGCCTGAAGATTTCGACTTGAGACTAACGAAATCTTTCGTCCGACCTGTGTTTTTCTACCCTTTCCACTCTCTTCTTAAGCCATCCGACCTTGCTGTTCTTATTTATATCAAAACAGTCAAATTTCGGTACAAAAGGTTTGATGTCCAAAAGTGGAGTTCCATCCACGATGTCAACATTAGAAATATGAAGGATGTTTTTTTCGATCTTTTCAAGCCGCACAATTGACATTCCTATCTGGTTAGGACGATGAGGGGCACGTGTGGCAAATACCCCTCTTATCTTATCTTCCATAAAAGGCATAACCATTAGTTTATATCCTTTTGAAAGATGGAAATTGAAAAGCAGGACAATATGAGAAAATCCATCCAAATCCTTTAAGCCATCTTCGAATTCTGCAAATACTTCAACTGTACCTTTTACTCCTTTTGCTCCGACCGGTTGAATAGGCATATTAACAGGTTCTTTGAAAGGAGAATGAATAATACCGATTAGTTTGAATTCTATTTTTTTCATTATTTTTCCCATTTTTTAATTTAGAATTTTCCCTTTAAGCGTCCATCCAGTTGCATCGGTTATTTTAACTTTCACGAAATCACCAATTAGGGATTTATCACCTTTGAACACAGTAATCTTAAAATCTCTGCTTTTTCCGGACAGCTCATCAGCAGATTTCTTACTAACTTTTTCAACATAAATCTCTTTGGTTTTTCCAATTTGTTCTTTATATCTTGTTATTGTGATATCTTGTTGTAAATTAATAAGTTGTTGCAACCTTTTTAAACGAGTTTCTTCAAGTATTTGGTTCGAGAATTCAGCAGCTTTTGTGCCTTTTCGTGGAGAATATTTGAATGTAAAAGCATAATCGAATTCTATCTTTTTCATCAAATTGAAAGTGCGTTGGAACTGTTCTTCAGTTTCACCGGGAAATCCAGCAATAACGTCAGTAGTAATGGCTATTTCAGGCATTGCTTTTCTAAGTTTCTGAACTATTTTGTA
>JAGLWO010000542.1 GCA_023133395.1 Candidatus Cloacimonadota bacterium
GGTTTTTTTCAGTGTGAATATAGAGTGTATTCGCCTTTTTATCTGGTCCTCTGCCAATAAAACTTATGAAATTTACTTTTGCTTTATCGGAAAGCTTTAAGTAATTATTTAAATCTGGCATTTTGAAGTTGTAAATTTGAGATTGCAGCTTCCAAGCTTCTTGAATTTTATCTCTATCTATCCTGGCATCGTCCATTTTATCTTCTGCCCTATAGAGAAGTAAACTCAAATATCTTCCCAAAGCAGAATTGTGAAATTTATTCTTTCCTGCTTTGAATTCCTTCTCTTTATCCTTTGAGAGGTTGAATTTATCTGCCATTTTTGTATGCTTTTGCTCCAGAAGTGATAGTTTATCATTAATTCTTCTAATCTCAACAAATGCTTCATCAAGCTGGTCTAATTCCAAGTAATTAAGAGCTTTGAAGACGTTCAGATAAATATCTTCATAATCTTCACCGGAATATTCCATTACATTATCGTTGATAAGAAGCGATGCTGCTGCCCTGCTTATGCTTTTTGTATAAAGTTCATCAATTGCATTCTCTGCCTTTGTAAGGAATTCATTACTCTTTTGATATTGCTTATTATAATGATATAACATTCCAATATCCAAGTAATAGAGAGCCTTTTCTTTTTTCTTATAATTTTTTTCCTTCGCAGATTCTATCTGTGCGATAGCTCCCGAGTAATCCCTGGAAACAAGTTTTTCATCGATACCAGCAAATTGCGTTTTATGACTTTTCATACCTGAACAGCTTATCATCATCGTAGAGAGTAAAATGATTGAAATAAGAAATACTATGATTTTTTTCATAAATTTTCCTTTTATTTCTAGAACAACTTTTTAAGTTGTTTATCGATACAAGTTAGCAATTTGTATTACTCTACCATTTTGTTTTAGATTTCTGGATTATTTTTTTAATCTCCTTGCTTCCGATCCATACTTTTTCGTTGGTTTCCACATTTATCAGTTCCATATCCACCTGATAGAATTTTGCTGCTTTTCCGCCACTGGTATCAACATTGGATTTTATCCCACCCTGCAACATGAAATCTGCTCCGGCTTCTGCTGCAAGTCTTTTAGCCGTTTCATCGGAAGCATAAGATTGTTGTTCCAATCTTTCCTGGCGTATTTCTATACGTTCTTTCGAGCTGGCAACAAATTTTATTTTCCCGCTGTTTATCAGTTCCCTCTCAATATCTTTAATAAATGTTTCTGTCTGGATGTGTTCAGAGCTTAGATTGCGGACTCTTCCAACAATAAGAACTGGTTTACGGTCATTTTCCATAACAAAATCAGTAAGCCAGTGACGGTACATTAAATCCTTGACCATCTGTTCAGCTACCAGTTTTGAATCCGTATCGTTCCAATTTCCGCTGAAATCTGTAACTTCATCGGTTGAAACACGTGACACAGTTCTGCTTGGGGCAGCGCAACTTATAACAAATAACGTTAGTGCAAAAATTCCAATTGTTAATAGAATTCTTTGTTTTTTCATATTTCCTCCAAATTTAAAAATCAATTGATATAAATTTGTTTTGAATCGAATCATTGTCAATTTTAAAATACAGGGAACTTAAATATTTTAACAAAATCCCCAATAAATTTCTATTTTTTTCCTATTTCCATGCCTTTATTAATTGCCTTTAAATTCGCTTCCAGAAGTGCAGGATTCTTTTTACCCAATATTTCCCGCAGGTCTTTTTCTACAGTCTCAAATTTAACCAATCCAGTTTTTCCAATGATGACTCCTAATGAAACCATGTTAAGAACTTTTGTTGAACCAATTTCAGTTGCAATTGAAGACATTGGAGCATAAATTTCTTCGATATCTTTTCTGTTAAGTTTATCCGGGCACATATCGGAATTTGCGATCATTAAACCACCGGATTTTATCATTGGGCCAAATTTATCAACAGAAGGTTTATTCAAAGCTATCAATAGATCGGGATGGTTAACGAGTGGAGATGCAATTTGTTTATCACTGATAACCACAGCAACATTTGCGGTTCCACCACGCATCTCCGGTCCGTAAGAGGGAAGCCAGGAAACATCTTTGCCTTCTTTCATTGCAGCTAATGACAGGAATTTCCCGATTGTGAGAGCTCCTTGTCCACCAAAGCCAGAACAGATCATTTCGATTTTCATTTTGCTTCCTCCTCCACGGATCTATCTTTGAAAACTCCAAGTTTAAAGAATGGAAGCATATTTTCTTTAGCCCATTCAAAAGCTTTCATTGGTTCTATTCCCCAGTTTGTGGGGCAGGTGGAAACAAATTCAATAAATGTAAATCCCCTTTCTTCTTTATTGAATTTGAGAGCTTTATAAACAGCTTTTTTTGCTTTTAAAACATGCTGAGGAGAAAGCAGGGAAACTCTCTCAATATAATACGGAGCTTCTAATGTTGCCAGAAGTTCACAAGCCCTGATCGGATAGCCAATATCTTTTTCATCTCTACCATAAGGAGAAGTTGTGGTTTTCATTCCAGGAAGAGTGGTTGGAGCCATTTGTCCACCTGTCAT
>JAGLWO010000543.1 GCA_023133395.1 Candidatus Cloacimonadota bacterium
ACGGAGTTCAGTTATTCTTATTTAAATGAAATATACGACATTGCCTGTAAATATCAACATCAACTTAATTCTCAAATTTCTATAAGACCGGTGCTTCATTATATAATTCAGAATGCAGTTGCAAAAGGCCATAAAACTTATGATTTTAAAAGAAGAGAGGTCATTCCGTCTATAATTATGGAATATTCATTATCCAATAGTGCGTGGGAATTCGGTATTTTATGGTCAAAGTACCGGTTAGATTATGATGATATTGATAACCTTGATGATTATGAGACATTAAATTCTGATATAAAATTCATGATTCGGTGGACTTATAATTTCAGTAAAAATGCCAGACTTCAATTTTCAATTAGCCATGTTCCGGAAATAGAAGGTTTTGGTGGTGGAAATTTGCATTATATGATGTTTTTTTAAATTGTTTTTAATTACTTGCTTCTTGACTCTTTACTTCTATTTTCCTTCGGCATTTATTACAATAGAAATAAGGTTTATTAAAAGCAGGGGAGAGCTGTTTAGCGCTTCCACATGGGCAGGTGAAAGATTCCCAACCCTTTCCAGTTCGATGATAAACAAATATCTGTTTATGAGACGGTGTAGTTTCCGGTTTTTTGGGTTGTTTTTCCAATCCTTGGGTAACACCAGCTAGAACAGCAAGTTCTGCAACAGGAACATGATTAATTCTTCCACAACGGGGACATTCAAATTTTTCTTTTTTGAAATTAGGAGGAAGTTTCATTTTCAGCCCACAAGCACAGATAACAAAAGCAAATTTATTCACAGCTCGCATCAGATCCCCGAGTTCGCGCATTCCCTTCTTTTCAGGTTTTTGTTTTATTTCAGAAGCTTCTCTCAATTCAATATTATTTGCATCATGTATCCCGGATGATGGTATGATATTGGATCTTGCTGAGCGACCCTTGACCATGGTAAAGGCATTTTGATAATGAATGTAATTTGCTCCATTTGAGATACTTCTGAGAATTTGAACTCTTTCATGAATTGGGGGATGGGTGCTGGTCAGGTTGGAAATCTGCATACTTTTAGGTTTAAGGGGATTTATGATATATAGGCCAGCAGTTGCTTTATTTGCAGATGCTAAATTAAGGTCTGAGTCAGATATCTTTTCCAGAGCGGAAGCCAGCCCTTCAGGATATCTGGTCAATCTCACAGCTGTGGCATCTGCAAGGTATTCACGTTTTCTGGAGATGGCAAAATATAAAAGTCGAGCCACGAGTGGAGCAAGAATAGCCATAATAATAGCAACAATTATCATTATCATTTGAATTTGTCCACCGCCTTTACTTCTTGAACTGTATCTTCTGCCACGACCTCCGGTAAACCACATACTTCTCAGAAAAACATGGGAAAGAAAAATTATGCTTCCAAGAAGAACTCCAGAAAAAGTCATAAATAAAATATCTCTATTGAAAATATGTGACATTTCGTGGGCTATAACTCCCTGAAGCTCGTCCCTGTTCAATTTACTCAGTAACCCTGCAGTTAC
>JAGLWO010000544.1 GCA_023133395.1 Candidatus Cloacimonadota bacterium
AGGAAATTATGAAAATTAAAGTTGAAAAATTAACAGATGAACAAATCGAAGAAAGAGGTATCAAATCCTGGCCCATCTGGGAAAAAGAAGTTTCTCGATTTGATTGGTATTATGATAGTATAGAAGAATGTCTTTTACTGGAAGGAAAAGTAGTAGTAGAAACAGCAGATGGTGAAAAAGTAGAATTTGAGAAAGGTGATTTTGTTACATTCCCTAAAGGACTTTCTTGCGTCTGGGATATAAAAGAAACAGTTAAAAAACATTATAATTTCAAATAAGGGGGATAAATGCTTTTAGATTGTATAGAAAAACGCTTCAGTGTGAGAAAATTTTTAAATAAACCAATTGAACAGAAAAAAATAAATATATTACTTGAAGCAGCAAGACTTGCTCCATCAGCCAGTAATAAGCAAACCTGGCACTTTGTAGTAATAAAAGATAAAGAAAAAAGAAAGCAGCTCGCTGATATCTGTAAAGGGCAAAAATTTGTTTCAGAAGCCCCAATTACAATTGCAGTTTGCAATACCAACCTGGATTATATTATGACTTGCGGTCAGAAGGCTCCTGTAATTGATGGAGCAATTGCTGCAGAGCATATTGTATTGCAAGCTGTAGAATTAGGTTTGGGTTCCTGCTGGATTGGTGCATTTTATCATGATAAAATGGCTGAGTTGATAAATCTTCCTCAGGATTATGAAATCATAGGTCTGCTGCCCATTGGCTACCCTGCAGTTGAAAAGGGAAATAGGGATCTGAAATCTATCGAGGAAGTAGTTTCTTGCGATAGTTTCTAAATTTCATCAGGAAGGAGAAAAAAATTATGAATTTAAATAGATTTACTATAAAATCTCAGGAAGCTCTGGATAAAGCCAGGCAGATAGCAGAAGATTTTGGACAACAGGAGATAACATCAGTTCATCTTTTATCTGCACTGATGAACGGAGATGATAATTTCACTCTATCATTGTTGAAAAAGATAGATGTTAATATTCAATCTCTTAAAAACGAAATTGAAAATTACTTGAAAAACCAGCCTAAAATAAGCGGAGTCTACCAAACCGGACTATCCCGGGAGCTGAACGAAATATTCACACAGGCAGAAAAAGAAGCAACCGGACTGCAGGATGAATACATAAGTGTGGAACATCTTCTTGTGGCGATAGTATCAAGCGGGAAGTTTCCCATGAAACTGGAGAAATTCGGAATAACCAGAGATAAAATTCTGATGGCATTAAAAGAAATTCGTGGAAATCAAAAAGTAACTGACCAGAACCCTGAAGCAAAATATCAGGCTTTAGAGAAATATGCTCGTAATCTTACCAAACTTGCTCGTCTGGGAAAACTTGACTCTGTTATCGGGCGTGATGATGAGATTCGCAGGACCATTCAAACGTTAAGTCGCCGCAGGAAAAATAATCCTGTCCTTATCGGTGATCCGGGAGTGGGGAAAACAGCGATCGTGGAAGGATTGGCTCGTAGGGTTGTGGACCTTGATGTTCCTGAAAACCTGAAACACAAAGATATCGTTGAGCTTGATATGGGGGCACTTCTTGCCGGAGCAAAATTCCGAGGAGAATTCGAGGAACACCTGAAAGCAGTCCTGAAAGAAGTAGAAAAAGCCGAAGGCAAGATCATTTTGTTCATTGATGAAATTCACACAGTTGTAGGAGCTGGCGCAGCAGAAGGTGCGGTGGATGCATCCAATATGCTCAAACCCGCTTTAGCACGTGGAACTCTGCATTGTATCGGAGCTACTACGATAGATGATTATAGAAAATACATTGAGAAGGATGCTGCGCTCGAACGTCGTTTTCAACCTGTGATGATAAGTGAGTCGGATGTGGAAGATACGATATCTATCCTGCGGGGAATAAAGGATAAATACGAAGTCCATCACGGAGTGCAGATCACCGATAGTGCTCTGGTTTCAGCTGCTGTACTTTCAAATCGCTATATCTCTGATCGCTTCCTGCCTGATAAAGCCATCGACCTGATGGATGAAGCCTGTGCCAGTTTGCGTATGGAAATAGATTCCATGCCACAGGAACTGGAAGTGGTAGAACGTAAACTCCGTCAGCTTGAAATCGAGAAACTTTCCCTGAAAAAAGAAAAGGACAAAGCTTCAAAAGAAAGATTAAACAAAATTCAGGAAGAAATGGCAAATTTGAAAGAACAGCAATCATCACTTCGAATGCGTTGGGAACATGAAAAGAACCTTCTCAAAGAGATTAGTCAGCTTTCGGAGGAAATTGATAAAACAAAAGCTGAAACAGAAATTGCCGAACGAAAGGGAGATTTGGGAAAAGTCTCAGAATTAAAATATGGTATTCTGGTTGAAAAACAAAAACAGCTTGAAGAACTGAAAGAGAAAATGCAAAAGATACCTAAAGACCAGCAGCTTCTCAAAGAACAGATAGATGAAGAAATGATAGCAGAAGTTGTGGCAAAATGGACTGGAATTCCGGTTTCCAAATTGATGCAGAGCGAACTGCAGAAACTGGTGAGAATGGAAGATGTTCTTTCAAAAAGAATTATCGGACAAAAAGAAGGAATCGCTGCTCTTTCCAATGCTATTCGTCGTTCTCGCAGCGGATTGGCTGATTCAGAAAAACCAATAGGTTCATTTCTGTTTATGGGACCGACCGGAGTAGGGAAGACCGAACTGGCAAAAGCGTTGGCTGAATTTCTCTTCGATACGGAAAAAGCCATTATCCGCATCGATATGAGCGAGTTTATGGAAAAACATTCTGTTGCCAGGTTAATTGGTGCTCCTCCCGGTTATGTAGGTTACGAAGAAGGCGGTCACTTAACGGAAGCTGTTCGTAGAAAGCCTTACAGCATCATCCTTTTGGACGAAGTCGAGAAAGCGCACCATGATGTCTTCAATATTCTGCTGCAAATATTGGATGATGGCAGATTAACCGACGGAAAAGGAAGAACAGTTGATTTTAAAAATACAGTCATCATCATGACTTCCAATGTTGCATCTCAATTCATTTATGATATGGGAGATAAACCGGAAAAAGAAATTCGCAGTAAATTGAAAGAAGCTCTGCGGCAGTATTTCCGACCTGAATTTCTGAACAGGCTGGACGATATAATTATTTTCCACAGGCTGGATAAAAAGCAGATACGACAAATTGTGAAAATTCAGTTGGGGTATTTACAGGATAGGATCAAGGATAAAAATATCGGACTCACTTTTTCCGATGCAGCTCTGGATAAACTCACTGAAATGGGCTTTGATCCGCAATTTGGAGCACGACCTTTGAAACGAGTTATTCAGAAAGAGATTGAGAATAAACTGGCAGCTGAGATATTGGAAGGGAAGATTCTACCGAATCAGAAGATAAGGATTGATGTGAAAGACGGGGAGTTTGTGTTTGGGAAGTAATTGATTTTGCTCGTCCCTGAACTCTGTTTGTGTGCGTTTTTTCTGCGAAATTGAATTTTGTGAACAAAAACAAAAATTAAATTATTGTTACATTGTCATATAAATCAGGTAATTTATTTTGTTTTAAGCGAAATTTTGTTCCATGATTATGACCTGTTCTAGCATCAAAATCAACTAAAATATCATTTTTCTCTAATGCTAATAGGAATTTATCGAGACTTATATCTTGTAACATCATTATATCTGTATAATGAAAATACTCTACTCCTTCAATTCTTTTTACTTCAGCTTGAATATAAAAACAATTTAATAATTTTGTTCCGGCTTTATGAAAAAGATCGTTGAAACCCCAATAAGGTTGTGGAGTTAATTCGTTTAATCCTATTCTCTCTTCTACCGATTTTAACCAATCAGAATGTTTATCAGAAACTGAATTTGCATCGAAAGATATTAAAACTTTTTGTTCATCTCGATTAATTACAACTTTAAATCCTCGATCACTTCGATTATTTCCACCGATTGTTTGTCTGAAACTCATTTCATTTTGAGGATATTTTAAACCTGCTTCTTTATGTTTCCATCCATAATTTAATAGAAATATTTGAGGAACGAAACGAAATGCTCTAGGCGAAGGTTCCATATGAAATAAAGTTGTTAACGAAGATGTGTTTTTCCTTTGAGTTTTCAATTCCCACTCTGAAGCATTTGGAATTGGGAGATTATTTTCTTCGATACCCAATAAATCTTCTAAAGTATTCCCAATCCCTCCAACATTTCCTATTCTAGCGTTTTTAATCCAACCACTCTCTTTTATTCTTATAAGCTCGTTAATTAAATGATTCTTTGTAAATATTTCCATACTTCCATTCCCTTATTTTGGCGGTTTCCAAAAATCTAGTAGATATTCAAATGTTGTTCCCATTGTAATATAATTACTTGGCCAACCAAAAATACCAATTCGATTAACAATATTTGTTCTATCCCAGATTATTGTATTTCTTAACTCATAACCTCTTTTTCTTAATTCTTCAATAACAGAAAGATGAATTGTAATTCTTTTATTTTCCCACCACATATCCGGAACATTGATTATACAATGTCCTTTTATTTTTAGTAATGGTAAAAGTTGTTCGTAGATGTCTCCCATTGCTTGTGTATATTTATTGATTTCATAAGTTCCTAGATCTCTTTCATCTTGGGAGTATTGTTCTACTTTATTAAGTTGTTCATTGTTTCTATTTCTTCTTGATTTGTTTTTTCTTTTTCTATTTAATAGATTACTATATGGGGGTGATGTAAGAATTAAGCTTATAGTTTCCTCTTTTAGATATTCATTAATATTTCTAGCATCATCTAGTATTGCAATTTGTTTTGAATCATTGAATACATTATCGGCAACTAATCTTGAATTACAAAGTTCGATATACTTCTTATGTAAGTCGAAACCTACAGCATTTCTATTTATATCTTGAGCTGCTACTAATGTAGTTCCGCTACCGACAAATGGGTCTAAAACCAACTCTCCTTGATGACTGAAAAGTTCGATACACTTTTTAGCTAAAGAAATTGGAAATGTAGCTGGATGTTTTTCCTTATCACGTACATCCCTTTTTTCATAAAGAAATTGCCATACACCTATCTGGTTTTTTAGCCACTGTTTTGCTGTTAAACAATTTATATGAGTTCTTGGACAATTGCAGGTTCTCTCGTATCCAATGTTCAGCTTTTTATTTTCTAATGTTCTTTGACTTTCCAAAATAACGACTCCCATTATTATAACATATTTTTTATTTCAAGAATTTATAAAAGGCTTTTTTGTAAAGTAATAAAATTTACAACTTCTTCACCCTCTTCCCGATCAACTTCTTGATCTTCTCATACGAAGGTGGAGGACCGGTTCTTACCTGCTTGCCATTTACATAAAGTGCATCGGAGATGCCCCACTCTAAAAATGTATCTCTGTCAAATGTATTTATCTCCTGAAAATTAACTTTATCACCAAATTCTGCTGAAGCTCTTTTGGCGCGTTCAAATACGATATTCTGGGCAGGACACCAGCCATTTAAAAAGGCAGTAACGGTAACCTTTCCGGGAACTTTTTCAGGTTTTTTCTTTTCACGAATCCATTTTGGTGAAGCAGCATCATCAGTAAATTGTTTCCACAAAAGAATCTGCATTCCCATTTTATCTGCTTTTTTGAATCCCTGTTTTTTGAACCAGGCAGCTTTCATCCAGAAGGGAAGAGTAATTCCCCAGGCAGCAATGCCTTTTGCACCAAGTTGTTTCGCATCTTCAATTGCAGCTTCAATGAGCGCTTTTCCCATTCCTTGTTTCTGCATGTTTCCCACACCTTTTTTCTTGTATCCGTGCACCCAGATGCAGAAAATAAAATAGAGGTCTTTTCCCTCAGCAGGTGAATATTCTATGGGAGCATACTGTATCATTCCACAGGCATTATCATTATCATCCAGGGCAAGTTTTACGCGTAGACCTTTTTCCTTCATTTTCTCAAACCATTTTTCTTTGTGGTCTCTTGCTTCCTTCATTTCGTCAGACCACTCTTCCAGACAGCAGAAAAAGGTTTTCAGGTATTTTTCATTCAGATCGATGATTTTCATATCTTTTCCTTTTATTGAATTTATTTTAGCTGGATACACTTGCCTGTGGAAACATATTTTCCTGATTTCATCTTATAAAAGTAAATGCCTGAAGATACCGAACGATTCTGGTCATCTTTTCCGTTCCACACAGCTTTATAATATCCTGCATCCAGGTTGGAGTTTATCAGTTCCTTCACTTTCTGTCCCTTTATGTTGTAGATCACCAATTCAACCGGACTGTTTTCTGCAAGTTGAAAACTGATGGTTGTGCTGGGATTGAACGGATTCGGATAGTTGCCATTTAATTTTGTAACCTGTGGAACTAAAATGTTTTCTGTGTTTGTAACTACCACAGATACCGTATTAGATGGCTCAGATTCCCCTTCATTATAAAGAGCTGTTACAAAATATTCATGAGTACCTGCGCCAGGAATCGGATCAGAATATGTAGTTATTGTTGGATCTTCAATGTAAGCTATTTCCGTACCATCACGATAGACTGTGTACCCTAAAAGTTCACGCATTGTATTTGGTGCATCCCAATTTAAGATTATATCATCACCGGAAATAACATAAGTCAGATTTTGCGGTGGGAAAAGATAATTCAGTGTGATATCAACTGTAGTTATTTGATTTTCTACAACCACGATATCTTCTATTATTGTTGTTTGGTATCCATCAAGAGTGGCAAAAAGATTATAAATTCCCGGTGCTATAGTAAAGCTGTAATTACCTGAAGCATTAGGAGAAGTTGTGATGTTGCCCATTTCTATAAGGCAATCTTCCACATTTCCCGTGCCACCATTCAGATCAACTAATCCTTCCACTGTACCTGTACCGGCAGCTTGACCACCGGAAACACAGAGAACCGTGCCGTTACGTCCACCAATAATCATTTCCCAAGAACCATCATTGGCAATATCGGGAATGCCGGCAATAGCATCAACTGCTGTTCCCACGCTGATCGAACCTAATTCTGCGCCGGTTGCACCATCCAGGAAGTAACCATAGTTACTTTGGAAAAGCGTACCCCATACGATATCGTTGATTCCATCACCTGTAATGTCAGCAATTTTATCTACTACCCAGGGTTGGTCTGCCACGGGGTGAGACCAAATATTCTGTCCGGTAAAACCATCTATCACCACAGCATTATCTATAGAACTTCGAGCGATTGCAATATCGGGATGTCCATCACCATTTACATCGTTCAGAGTTTCGAATCTGATAATAAGGCAGGTTCCTATATTTCCATACCACAACATTGAACCATTTGTTGCATTAAGAGCATAATAATTTCCAGCAAAATCTCCAGCAACTATATCATTGTATCCATCACCGCTTATGTCGTCAACCTGGGAAAGGGCCCAAACAGAAGAGCCACCGGTAGTAAATTCCCACATCTGGGTACCGTTTGCTCCATTGATCCCAAATACCTTTCCCTCAGTTTCATAAGAATTGGAAGCACCTGCAATTGCATCAGGGATACCGTCACCGGTTACGTCTTCAATACCGATACAACTGAATTTTGGTCCTGCAACATAAAAATCCCAGATAATCGAGCCATTTGTGCCATCGATACAAAAAACTCTTTGTGCGTCACCACCTGTTGCTGCTAAAACATCAAGAATGCCATCGTTATTGTAATCGTAGGAAACATCTACCTGGTAAATCCAACCACCATCGCCGTAAACATTTGTAAAATAAACCCAGATCTCATCACCGGTTTTTCCAGAAAGAGCTCTTATTGCACGATCACCCCAAGCTGTTCCTACAATTACATCATCGTAACCATCAGCATCTATATCTTCGATGATATTTAAAGAATTCTGAGTATAAATGCTTCCTGAATAGATTTCTGTTTCCCAGAGAATATCACCAGAAACGGATGCATTTCCATTAAAGCAGCGAACATAATAATCTTCCGAGCAGATAATCACATCATCCACGCTATCCCCGGAAATGTCAGGAATCGGAACAATTGCTTTGGGACTGTTATCATAACCTGTTGTTATCTGATACTGCCATAAGGTTTGACCTATAGGATATTCAGAATCATCACCGCTGCCATTCAAGCCAACTCCGTATATTGGTTGGATAGGATCGTTGCTGTGAATATTTAAAGCTCCGCTGTAGTTGATTGCAGCTTCCGGGCTGAACCAAATACGCAGGTCGTATGTTTCTATTGGAGCTAATATTATTGGAAGGACTACCGTATCATCTATAAAGAAATGAGTATCATCAAATTCCAGAGTTGTTATTTCCAACGTCCCTGAACCCTGATTACTGATCTCAATGAACCTGCCTGTAACTGCTCCCACGCGGACTGACCCGTAATTTAATGAGTTTGGAGAAACAACGATCTGTGGATCATCGGTAATGCCATATCCGCTCAGATTCACTTCTTCTGAAGGATTAACCGGATCGTTTGATTCAATGGTTAATAAACAATTGAAAGGACCCCAGCTAGAAGGATCAAAGTAAATTGTGAAATTTTCAGTATTTCCCACAAGGATAACAATAGGTAAGACTTCATCAGTATAGAATTCGTTTATAGCAAAGTTCATTGCATCAATGAAAAGATCAGCAGTACCAATGTTTGTAACCGGAAGTTCTACTGATTCAGGTTGACCGATAATTGTATTACCGAAATCATATTGGTCGAATCCCAGTTGAATGGCTGGAGTACCTGCTCCACCAAGATCAACTTTATAGAGAAAATCTACATCATATCCCTGACCATTATCACAATACCACAGGTATTGTCCATCCCAGACTATTCCTGCAGGATCGGAACTTTCGGAAGGATTTGTTTCCAGAAGTGTTCCGGTTACAGGATCGATCTTATATAGAGCATCACCCCAGTAATCTGCCATCCAGAGATTATCATTTTCCAGGCAAAGATCCCAGGGCTGGTTATCGGGTGCAGGAAATTGCTGGAGAATAGCTCCGGTATTGTCGACCTTATAAATTTCTCCATCAGGATCATAATAGGCAGCAACCCAGAAATTTCCATTATCATAGGCAATGCCGGACATATAATGTGC
>JAGLWO010000545.1 GCA_023133395.1 Candidatus Cloacimonadota bacterium
TGCAGTTTGGGAAGACAATAAATGGAAATTTCAGAACTGCTATATTCGGAATTTTGAGAATGGTATTCTTATTGGAATGGAATATTATAAGAGCACTACAATCGAAGAAGTTGATGTGACTCCAATAGATTTCATTAAAAGTGCTAAAAAGCCAATGTCTATGAACTTCTTTGAGTTGAAAGAATACATCAACCGCCTAAAAAAGGTAGGTGAAAAATATAGTAAAGAATTGGTTGAGTTAAATCTGAAAGTTTCATTCCCATTTTCAAATCTGATAATTTTGCTCTTCAGTGTTCCACTTGTTTCAACTTCCTCCCGCAGTAGGGGACGTGGTTTAATTTTTGGTATTGGTCTGCTTGTTTGCTTCTTGTATTTATCGACCCTGAGAATCTGCCAGAGTCTGGGTTATAATGAAGTTCTGTCACCTATTGTTGCTGCCTGGCTTCCAAACCTGGTTTTTGCTCTCATTGGGATTTATTTCGTTATTAAAGCGGAGGTTTAGTTTGATACTACTTATTCATAATGGTTACAATACATTTGTTAAAAAAGATTATGAAATGCTGAATAAAAATTTCAAAACTAAAATTTTTTTTTATAATCCCAAAAGGAACTTAGTAAATAATTTAGTAAATCAAACAAAATTGTTCTTCTGGCTTTTTTTAAAAATCTGCAGAACAAAAATAATTTATATCTGGTTCGCAGATTATCATGCTTTTCTGCCAGTTTTATTCGCAAAAATATTTAAGAAAAAATCTATAATTATTGTTGGTGGTTATGATGCAGTGTCTATACCAGAATTAAAATTTGGAGTATTTTATAATAAAAATAAGAAAATAAGAATATTATTTACTAAGTTTTCATATAGAAATGCGGATTATATCTTACCTGTTGATAAAACCTTAGTTCAAGGAATCAATTATTATGTATCAAAAAATGGATTACTAATAGGAGTAAAACAATTCGTTAAAAATCTGAAAGGAAAATTTAAGATTGTTCCTACTGGATATAATCCTGATATATGGTACAGAAAGAAAGATATTCGAAGGGAAAAGATTGTTTTGTCTATTGGTGGTGTACCAGATATTAGAACTTTTAAAAGAAAGGGTTTTGATTTTTTAATAGAGATCGCCCTAAAAATGCCAGAAGTTAAATTTGCAATTATTGGATTGAGTTATAATATCCTTAAATATGCTCAAAAATTAGCATCAAATAATGTAAGATTGGTAGGTTTTGCCCCAAATAATCAGTTGATTAATTTTTATTCTCAAGCTAAGGTTTTTTGCCAATTATCATTAAGTGAGGGTTTGCCAAACACATTATGTGAAGCTATGTTGTGTGAATGTATTCCAGTAGGTTCTGATGTAAATGGAATACCAACAGCAATTAATGATTGTGGTTTTATTTTAAAAGAAAAGAATGTTGATAAAGCAGTTGAATTAATTAAGAAAGCTGTAAACTCTGATGAGAGTTTAGGAAAAAAAGCAAGACAGAGAATTATTAATAATTATTCTTTTGAAAAAAGAGAAAAAGAAATTACGCTTTTAATAAAGAAATTAATGAATTGAGTAATGTCCGAGAAGTTATTAAAAAAAGTAAAAAAGAGCAGTATTTGGGATTTTCAGTAAAATAAATGGAGCATAGATGGAAACAATAAAAGATAATGGGAAAAAATATTTCCAAGAAAAGATTAAAAAAAATTTTGAAAGAATCTTTCTTAATATAAAATTTATAGTCAGTTCATTAGAACCAAGAAAAATAAGCATGAAAAATATTGAGGAGATTAGAGATAAAAATAAAGGAGATACTATTTTTATAGCTGGGTCTGGTCCTTCGTTAGATACTTATCCTGATGTTTTTTTAAAAAGTAAGATATCAATGACACTTCATTTAGCTTTCTTAAAATTCCCAAATCCTACTTATGTTCATATTTCTGAAGCTGATAGAATTCAATGGTTAAAGAATAACAGACCTGATTTTTTTGAAATTCAAGGATTGTTTAATAATCCTTTCTATCCTTTAGTATATCCTAATTCAATTTTGAAAAATGTGGGAAATATATCACCCTATTTTTTAAAATATAACCCAAAAAGATTAAAAATAAAAGATGTTGAGAAGCAAATTATTTCAGCATTAACAGGGAAAAATATTAGATATTCATCAAATGGAACTTGTTTGCATACAGGCATTTGGTGTGCTTTAATCCTGGGATTTAAAGAAATTAATTTAATTGGTTGTGACTTTTCCGAAAGTGAGGGAAAAGATTATTGCTTACTTGGTGCTCTGGGTAATGAGAGGGTACAAACGAAAAAATTCCTTAAAGATGCTTATTATAGGATGCAAGTTTTTACAGAAGAGATAATTAAAGTGTGTAAAAAATATAATATTATAATCAATAGATTTTCTGATTATAAAAACTATCAAAATAGATTAATAAAGAATTAATATAATAAATATTTTTGAATTTAAAAAAATAATGTTAAAAATAATAAGAGACATCATTAAAAACGAAGGAATTCTGAGGATATTCAATAAATGCTTATTACAAATATTGGGACTTTTTTTAAAAAAGAATGAAACTATCTGGGTATTTGGAGAAGGGTATTGTAAGCGTTTTTTAAATAATTCAAAACACTTTTTATTATTTGTATTTAAAAATTATAAAAATATTCATCCCATTTGGCTAACAAAGAAAAAAGAAATAATAAATCAAATCAGAGAATTGGGACAAGAAGCATATAAAATTAATTCTTCGAAAGCATTATATTATAGTCTTATAGCCAAAGTATACATTCATTCTTATGGGCATTTAAATTCTTTTTCCGAAAATAATATTACTAAATTAATAGTGAATGATTTCAAACATTCAGAAACAAATTATTTTGGACATTTAAATAAAAATTATAATAAGTTTCTGCTGAAAATTAGACAAATTATTGATTGTTTATTCTATTTGTAAGGAATAGATAAATGAAATCGGTATTAATAATCGCTTATTTCTTCCCACCTCTTAGTGGTGGAGGAGTGCAAAGAACTTTAAAATTCGTAAAATATTTACCTATATTTAATTACAAACCAATTGTCTTAACTCCGAGCCCCATATTGCTTCGCTATTATGCTTATGATAAGGGTTTGCTCAAAGAAATACCTGAATCGGTTAAAATTTATAACTCATTTATTTTAGATCTTAATTGGTTTTTTAAAATTCTTTATGGTCTAAAATTAACGAAATTAGTGAATTTTATAAATGGGACTTTATTATTTCCTGATTATCAAATTCAATGGCTTCCTTTTGCAAAGATGAAAATAAAAAAAATTATGAAAAAAGAGAAAATTGATATTATTTACATTACTTCACCTCCTCACTCAACTCAAATTTTAGTAAAATGGATAAAGAACCTTTTTCAGGTTCCAGTTGTTATAGATTTTAGAGATCCCTTTACTTTTAATTATAAAAGGAAATCTTCTAATTTCTTTAATAAATGCTTTACTTTTGAAAAAAAGATCCTTGAAAGCACAGATTTTATAATTGCAAACACTCCATTAAATAAGAAAAATTATGTGGAAAAATTTCATATCCCTGAAAATAAAGTTGATTTAATTACTAATGGTTTTGATCAAAGTGATTTTGAAAATATCAAAATTGAAAAAGTAGAAGATAGAAAAATTTTATTTTCGCATATTGGTCACTTTCATGGTGAGTACAATGCTCATCCCTTTTTATATGCTTTATCAAAAATAAAACATAAAGTTAGAAATGTAGAATTCAGATTTATTGGTGGTCTTACATATCAAGATAAAAAATTAGTAAAAAAATTAAAATTAGAAAATATTATAAAAATCGTTGATTATTGTTCGCATGAAAAAGCTGTGGAATACAATCAAAGAAGTAGCTATTTATTACTTATTCAACCAAATAAAGAATTTAAAAATTACATTCCCGGAAAAACTTTTGAATACATAAATTCAAATAAAAAAATATTAGCGATTATTCCAAAAAATGGAAGTTGTGCTGAAATAATAAGAAATACGAAAACAGGTGAAATAATTTCGCCTGATAACATTGATGAAATCGTAGATTCCATTTTAGGCTATATTGAAAATTATAAAAAAGAAGATTTTGAACCTAATTGGGCAGAGATAAAAAAATACGAAAGAAAAAACTTAACTAAAAAACTAAAAAATATTTTTGATGAAGTTATTGATCATCAAAAAAGTAGAAATAAATGAAAGAATTAAAAAAATCATTCTGGGATTTTATTACTGCTAATGTTATGATAGTGTTAGCTGTACCTTTAATGATAATTTCTGAGTCCATACAAGCAAGATATTTAGGTCCCGAAAATTACGGAAAAGTCGCGTTATTTCTTGGTGCAATTTTAATATTGTATTCATTTGGATTAAGCTGGCTTCGTCTTTCAATTATACGCTTTGGTAAGGAAGAGTTTATTAAAGAAAATCATTTAAGGAAAACAACAGCAGATTTTTTTATTATCAGTTTATTTTCGTTTTTTGTTATTTCTATATTATTTTATTCATTTAAAAAACCAATTTTAGACTTCTTAGAAATCGAAAAAGTTTATTTATTTTGGGTTATTATCTTCGGTGCATTTATTTCATTGATAAAGCTATTCATTCTGGAAGTTTTAAAAGTAATTAGATTAATTAAATTATATACTTTTTTATTCAGACTTGCTTCAAAGCTCTTTATAGCCTTCGGAATGTTATTATTTGTATTATCTATTATTGGGATAAGTGTAATTTATGTTATTTATATTTATTTGATATCTGATATTTTGGTCATCATAATTGCATTTTCTTTTGTAAAACCAAAATATATTCTTCCATTACGATTTGATGAAGTATTGATAAAAAAAATGATAATTTTCAGTTTGCCCCTTCTGTTTAATAGTTGGTCGAGTTATGTAATTACCTGGGTTGATACCTATGTAATAAAATATTATATGACTCTTGAAGATGTAGGAATATATCAAGCAGCATATAAAATACTGAACACTTTTAAATCATTTTTCGGAATGGGATTAGTGGCGATTTCAACTCCAATAATAATGGTTTTTAAAACAAAAGGTGAAATAGATAAGATAAAAAATTTCTATATAAAAAGACTTATCCCGCAAGTCAGTTTTTTTGCTATGATATTGGTTTCACTGATTATTATATTCAGTAACCAGATGTTTCATATTATTTATGGAGATGAATTTAATTCTTCAATTATTGTTTTTAAGATTTTAGTGGCTTCTGTAAGTTTTACTATGATTGCATATGGGTTCACAGCAATTTATACAGCCTTTGATTTGACAAAGATGATATTCTATTTAGGTTTATCATCCGGAATATTTAATATTATAGCTGATATTTTCCTGGTAAAATATATTGGTATTGCAGGAGCAGCAATTGCTTCTTTTTTAGTTTTTTCCATAGTTCCAATAATCTGGTTATTTTATATTAATAAATACTTTGGTGTCACCAGGAAACTGGCACTTTTATTTCCCCTTATAACAGTTATTATTATGTTAATAAATATTACAAATATATATTTTATGATAAAATTATTTACTTCATTATTTTTAATTATTACAGTATTTCTTATCTCCAGAAGATTTAATCTTTTTAATAAGAAAGATTCTGGAATGATCAATAATATTAGCTTACCAGATCCTATTAAAAACCTTTTTGTAAGGTTTATTAACTTTGCCAGCAGAAAGTAGACCCCTTATGTTGTTAATTGATTCTGAAATGATTTAATAACACATTTATTGTACAAAAAAGGGTAGCAGCTTTAACCACGATTGTTTCTGCAGTATTTATAATGATACTTATGTATATCTTATCACAAAAATATTACCCAGTGAAATACGAAATCCATAAATTTTTAATAGTCCTGGTTGTCGGTATCGGACTTTTCTCAGTATCATTTGCAATTAATGAACTGAACTTTATTGTACGAATAGTCTTAAAATTATTTTTAATTGGGATATATCCCTTAGTATTGTATCTGTTTAGGTTTTACGAAACTATAGTACTTGTTAAGATGAAGAAGTTTCTTATCAAGTGGCAGAATAAACTTATTCCATAATAAAAAGTCCCAAAATGGGGCTTCTTCAAACTTTTATTTTAGTAGAAGCATTTTTTTTATAAAAGTAGACTTCCCAACCTGTAATTTGTACAGATAAATACCTGATGAAACCGGTTTGCTATTGTCATCTGATCCATCCCAAACAGCAGTGTGGTACCCCTTTTCTTTTATTTCATTTATTAGTGTTTTTACTAATTGTCCTTTGATATTGAAAATATGTAATTTGATTTTATAATCATTAGAAATTTGGTATTTGATAACCGTTTCAGGATTGAAGGGATTGGGATAATTGCCTTCAAGCTTCGTAATTAAAGGATAAATATTGTCAATTATTCCAGTACTTAAAACATTTAATGAAACAGGAACTACAACTTCAGGAGTATCCGGGTCATTACTATAAATCATAATTTCTTCTTCATAATTACCAATCTCTAAAATTGTAGCATTAAAGGTAATCTCAATACTTACTAATGAATCTGGTGGAATTGTGCAAACGACTGGGTTTGAAGAAAGCCATCCAATTATTGGTGATGTAGATTCAACTATAATCACATTTCCATGTGGATTTCCATTATTCCCATTACCAGATAAATCATCCCAAGGATTAATACTGTTAAAATTCCAATAACCGATTAGTCCTGTTTCATTACCTGCTAAACTACTATACATTGTGGATTGGATTTCTAATTGACTGCGAGCATAGTTCCAAAAGCGGACATCATCTATTGTACCATTGCAAAAAGAAGTATTTCTTGATTGTCCAATTCTCGCCTCATCTCCATTATAAACCATAGTGTTTGCACTTCCTGACCAACTGCCATTAGCTGGAAAACCGTTGATATATATAATTCTATTTGAAAAAGAATGAGCAACAACAGCTATATGATACCACACATTCAAAAGAATTCCAGAGTCTGTTACATAACTTCTACGACTACTTGATCCAGGTAGACCTCCATTACCAGTGGCAATTGCAACTTGATTTGTAGGTCTTATTTGAATACAAAATCCATAATAGTTAGGACCAACAGTGTCATTTGCAAATATAGTATTATAACGAGAACTATCAATTTTTACCCAAACAGAAATAGAAAAGGGGAAATTAGGATGTAAACTTGAATGATCTCCAAGACTCACATAATCATCAATTTCATTAAAACTTACAGCCATTCCTGCATCTAAATTATCCGGACAATCTATCTCAATAATCAGATTAGTGATACCATTATTTTCAATTATCAATTCCTGTTGTGATATTTCACCAGGGTACAACTCCTCACTAATACTTTCAGGATAAACTGAAATATCAGGTGGCAATAAGTCAACACTAAGACCCAAAAGTGATATATACACTTCTGGGTCATCTGGATCATTACTGATTATAAAAAGCGTATCACTAATTATTCCTACAAAACTTGTATTCACAGTTACCACTACATCCTGGCTTTCTCCACTACTTAAGTTGAATAAAGTAATATCAGTAGTAAAGATAGGATTATCAGAATAAATATCTATAACATTTAAGATATCAGATCCTGTATTAGAAATCGTCAAAGTCATTGATTCAGGATAACCAATATAAATCTCTTCAAAATCAAGTGTATCGGTTGATGTTGCAATATCAGAACTTAGAACTTCTACTACAAATGAACTTCTCCATTCATAATCACCATCTGCGGTAATATTCAGATCAAAAACAATAATATGTTGGTCAGGACATATTGTAGTCACATCAAAAATATAATCTCCCAAACTTGTTCCTGTTTCAGAAGAATCAATATTACAAAAGGATTTCAAGCTATCAGTTATATTCACAAAAGTATCTGTAGTAGAAAGTAAAGCAGTAACATTAAAAGCTGTCTCAACCCCCACATTTCTCAAAGTAAGAGGCATAGCAATGGTATCACCTGGATTTACAATTCCATTATTATTACCCTGAATGTCATCTATTTCATAAGAATCGTAAATTACAAAGGGACCTTCTGTTGGAATCGGAGATCCAGTAAATAAAAGAGTCATTTCATCTTCCAATTGCTTTGCTGCTGTTGGATATTGATTGTTATATGTATATTCCAATCCAACTGTTCCAGTATGATCTTCTATGCCAACAGTAGCATATTGACCATGATTAGAATAAGTACCATAATTACCTTGGTTTACATTATTTATTGTTTTATATTGAAACAATATTTCACCATTCCCAGTTGTTGTTGGATAATAATTTGAATCAAACAATATCACCTGGAAAGTTTCTTCTGAATTATCATAATCATTTTGTAAATGAGACCACTCTACAATAAAATAATGTAATAATTCATCATAGAAGTAACAAACATGACCATTACTCATTTTCAGATCATCCCAAAAAGGAGCTATTATTGGTGAAGGTCCAAGAGGACCTGGGATATGCCAATTCATAAAAGACCTTGTCTCTGTTTCACCAGGTGTAAGCCAACCATTTGAACAAACTGTGATTGTTGTATAATTATTCCCATAAAATCTGAAAACAAATGGTAAATCTATATCTTCTATATCACCCATATCCCCGCTATCATATAAAGGAATAATTGTTCCGGAACCACCAAAATTCGGATCAATTTCTATCCAGGAATAATTTGGACAAAGATCGTAATTTATATCTCCATCATCATAGCAGTAAT
The DNA here is from genome assembly GCA_023133395.1 of Candidatus Cloacimonadota bacterium. Classification (GTDB taxonomy): domain Bacteria; phylum Cloacimonadota; class Cloacimonadia; order Cloacimonadales; family TCS61; genus JACNIV01. Next base: position 8,755 of record JAGLWO010000545.1, read on the forward strand.
AACCATATTCGTCTGGACCAAACGGGTCGGTTACAAATACTTCTCC
>JAGLWO010000546.1 GCA_023133395.1 Candidatus Cloacimonadota bacterium
ACTCCCCTGTCAAGGGGAGATTGAGAGGGGTTATTAAATATATTTTTTAGTTGTTGAATTTTGTTTTAACCCCCTTTTATTCCCCCTTAACAGGGGGATGGGAAGAAGTCAATAAGATTAAAAAAGGTTGTTGATAATGAAAAATTTCACAAAAAAGAAAGAAATTGTTCCATACAATCTTAAATTAAAATCGAATGCTCAAAAAAACAGGAAAGAAATGAATGCTCCCGAAGCAAATTTGTGGTACAAGGTTTTAAGAAACAGAAAACTATTAAATTATAAATTTCTCAGGCAAAAACCAATTCTGAATTACATCTTAGATTTTTATTGTTCAATGCTCTTACTTGGGATTGAAATTGATGGTGAGAGCCATAATGAACAAATTAATTATGACAAACAACGAAGTGAAAGTTTGAACAAAATTGGAATTAAAATTGTCAGATATACAAATTATGAAATAATGAGTAATCTCGAAGGAGTTTATTTTGATTTAGTTAAACAAATAAAGATTCGAGAGAATGAATTAGGAAAACCCCCTTTAGTTCCCCTTCCGTCTGAGCCGGACAAGTCTCAGGGGGATTCAGTAAGGAAACATAAAAGGAGAAATAATGGCTAAAACAATATTTGAAAAACACAGTCTGGGCAGAAAAGGTTATACACTTCCTGCAAACGATGTGGATGTTTCCTTAAGTAGATGTTTTCCCGAAAAATTCCTGAGAAAAGAAGAAGTTAAACTTCCTGATGTAAGTGAACTCGATGTTATGCGGCACTTCCTTGAGTTGAGTCACATGAATCACTGCATAGAAAAAGGATTCTATCCGCTTGGTTCATGTACCATGAAATACAATCCAAAGATAAATGAAACTCTGGTAAGAAATGATAGTTTTATGAACCTTCACCCGTTCCAGGAAGAAGACACAGTTCAAGGAGCTTTGGAAATTCTATATGAACTTCAGAAAGACCTCGCAGAAATATCCGGATTTGCAAATGTGACTTTACAGCCAGTTGCCGGTGCTCATGGCGAGTTTACAGGACTCAAAATTATCCGTGCATATCACAAACTCAAAGGAAATACTCATAAGAAAAAGATCATCTTCCCGGATTCTGCACATGGAACAAATCCAGCCAGTGTTATTCTTACAGGATATGATGTTGTTGAAATCAAATCCAATGAAAGGGGAATGGTGGACATTGAAGACCTTAAAGCTCATATTGATGATGAAACTGCAGGATTTATGCTTACAAATCCGAATACACTGGGTCTGTTTGAATCTCAGGTTGAGGAAATTGCAGAGATAATTCACAGTGTGGATGGCTTGATGTATATGGATGGCGCAAATTTCAATGCAATTATGGGACTCGTGAAACCCGGTGAGAATGGGTTTGACATCATGCACTTCAATCTTCACAAAACTTTCGCTACCCCACATGGTGGCGGCGGTCCCGGTGGTGGTCCTATTGGTGTACGTGAAGACCTGGTAAAATTTCTTCCAGTTCCAATGATAGACAAAAAAGATGGAAAATTTTTCTTAGACTATTCTCACAAAGAAACTTCTATAGGAAAAGTACAATCCTTCTTTGGAAATTTTGCAGTGAATATTAAAGCATATATCTACTTGAAAATGCTGGGTCCGAAGGGGTTAAGACGAGTTGCAGAAAATGCTGTGATAAATGCAAATTACATTCAGAAGAAACTCGAAGACCATTACTTTATTCCCTACAAGGATATTTACTGCATGCATGAGTTCATTGCCAGTGGAAAATGGCAGAAAGACAAATATGGAATTAAGACCCTGGATATTGCCAAACGAATTCTGGATAAAGGTTATCACGCTCCAACTATCTATTTCCCGCTTATAGTTCCGGAAGCTATGATGATCGAACCTACAGAAACTGAGAGTAAAGAAACTCTTGATGAATTCATAAATGCTATGATCGAGATCGCAAAAGAATGCGAAACAAGCCCGGATTTACTGAAGGAAGCACCACTGAATACTCCTGTTCGTAGAGTTGATGACACTCTTGCAGTTCGACAGTTGAATGTGAAGTTTGAGTGGTGAGAGATAATAAAACTTCGGAAGTTTTAAAAACTTCCGAAGTTTATTCTATTGAATAAAGCTCGCATTTGCGAGCTTT
>JAGLWO010000547.1 GCA_023133395.1 Candidatus Cloacimonadota bacterium
GATATTATCTCTATTTCAGGGGAAATACATAATGCCGAAAAATCTGAAGATCCGCTTATAGAGCTACCTTTAATTGAAGAACTTGCTGTTGCTGTAAGAAAACGAAAAGCTTTCCCTGTACTTGAAATTTCCACTGAGAATCTTAAAAAACGCTTCTTTGGAGAAATGCCAGATGAGGTCTTTTCCACGCCACCAAATTACTATAAAAACTGGATAAATACAATAGATAAATTCATAGAAATAAGCTGGGAGAGTTATTCAAGCGATTTCAGGACTACTTCCGAAAAACAAATGAAGCAATTTAAAAAATCCACAAAATCTATCCTTCAACACTTGTTTGAACAAAAGAAAAAAATAATATTCCTGAACTTTCCAACGCCCGAACTCGCACATTATATTAGTACTGACTTCGAGAGTTTAAAAAATGCATATTTAAATGCTGTTAATTGTGACTATAACATGCTTAAAGTCTATGGTGAAGAACATGAAGAAAAGTTTTTTTCATATTCAAATTATAAAATTACAACACACCGGGAACTTCTGGATTTAAAGATAGTCAGGAACAAAATGGAACTCTATAATGGAGATACTTCTGAACATCAAATTACTTTCATTCCAGCAGGTATTGTTGAGTTTCCTATCGAGCGGCAAAGCATAAATGGAGTATTCTTTGCGGAAAAAATTTATTACAAGGATAAAACCTACAACAACATAAAGATTAAATTTGAAGATGGAGCAGTTCGGTACATTGCTTTCAGAGAAGATAAAAAAGGAAATTTCCTTTTGCAGACAGAACTCATAAACAGTGACGAGAATTGCTTTCTTACCATCGGTTTCAACAAGAACATCTCATCTTATACCAACTATTATTCCTATGACAGATGCATTGATGGAAACATTTCAATGAAATTCTTTGATAGAAATTCTCACCCGATATTTATATCCAATATGAATGCTGAAATTAATAAAAGGATCTGATACATGAGGAGAACTATTCAATGAAAATAGGCTTTGATAACGAGAAATATCTGAAAGAACAAACCTCCGCGATTCTGGAGAGAGTTAAAAAGTTCAATAATAAATTATATCTTGAATT
>JAGLWO010000548.1 GCA_023133395.1 Candidatus Cloacimonadota bacterium
ATTACATCATCATCCATGAGCCAGAACCAGTCATAACGCTTTTCATATCCTCGTTTCAAACCTTCATGAAAACCTCCAGCACCACCCGTATTTTCCAGCATCCGCACATAATGAATTGTTATACTGGTTTTTTCCGTAAGATTATTAATATAAAATTCTTTTTCCCAGGGATTGAGTAAGCTCCTCGGAGGTAAATCTTCGATATATTTATTTTCTTTTAAGATGATTTCAGTTCCATCCGAGGAAGCATTATCAATGATATAAATCGCATCGAGCGGTCTTGTTTGCTCACGCAGCGAATCTAAACAATCTATTAAAAGTTTTTTGCGATTAAAAGTTACCACAATTGCACAAACAGTTCCTTTATCCTGCATTTCTTATTCCTTCGTTAAAAAGATTCAAAGCATTTTTTATCACTAAATCCATGTTTAAATATTTATATTCAGCCAATCTGCCAAGCAATAGAATATTTTTGAACTTTAATGTCAATTTTCTATATTTTTCATACAATTCATGATTGCTTTTAGTTGGGATGGGATAAAATGGAACGTCTTTCCCGGGAACAGCTTTATCATAATCCTGTGGATATTCTTTGCTGAATGTTGTAAATTTACTTTTCTGTTTCGTAAGATGTTTGTATTCTGTGATGCGAGTATAATCAAAATCGTTGGGATAATTAATCACAGCAGCTTCTTGAAAAAATTCCTTTTCGATTGTCTTGAAAACAAACTTCAGGGAACGATAAGGTAATTTTCCGAATCTGTAATTGAAAAGTTCATCCAGTTCACCGGTATAAATTATTTTTCCTTTGAATTCCTCTTCTTGAAAAAAGATTTTTCCTTTTTGGAAATAAATATTAAATACATCTTTGAAATCTGTATTCAGCCTGGTTTCAATATTAGGATGAGATAGCATTTTATCAAAAATCTTTGTATAACCATGTTTGGGAATGCCTTGAAATCTATCCTGAAAATACCTGTCATCTCTTGAAATGAAAACCGGAACTCTTTCCACCACAGCAGGATCCAATTCTTCAAGACCTCTTCCCCACTGCTTCATCGAATAATTTTTAAACACATTTTCATAAACAAAATCACCCAACAATTTCAAATCTTTATCATCAGATTTTTTCAATTTCAGAATTGATATTTTCTTTTCATCTCCAATTTCATTTTTAAGTTTCATCTCGATTTTCTTGGCAACTGGTTTAGGAAATAATTCATACAATGTATTCAAATTAAAAGGAATTGGAACTTTCTTTCCATTTATCAACGCCAGAACTTTATGTTCATAATCAATCCAGGAAGTAAATTTGGAAAGATAATTCCACACATCTTTATAAACAGTATGAAAAATATGCGGACCATATTTATGAATCAGAATTCCGGATTCATTAAAATAATCAAAGCAATTCCCACCGATGTGATTACGTTTCTCGATAATCAAAACTTTTTTATCGAGCAAGTTGGCAATTCTTTCCGCAACAACCGAACCAGCAAAACCAGCACCAACAACTATAAAATCAAACATTCTTAAACCTATGAATAAACTTTGCAAAAACGGTTTTATAGAAGAATTCATCTTTACTCAAATATAGAATGAGAAAGTAAATAATCATAAAAATAAATCCAGTTAAGAACATCTCGATTGTTAATGACAAATCGATTTGTTTTATGAGTAAAATTAAAGGAATTAAAATAACTGCTAATAACAAGTAAATCAAGCGATTCCATTTGAAAATCCTGATCTTCAAAACATGAGAAACAAAAATAAATTGAGTGATGGTAACTGCAATTTCTGCAATGATCGTGGCGATTGCTGCTCCAATATGTTGATAAATGGGAATCAAAAAAAGATTTAATGAGAAATTTACAATCGCTCCAATCGAAACTGAATAGAACACAAATTTCTCTTTATTAAAAGGAATTAATATTTGGATTCCCAAAATATTCGATAAGCCAATCAACAAAATAATTGGAGCGATGATTTGCATTGATAAGACAGCTTCGTGAAATTGTATCCCGGACAAAAACAGTATGATATTCTCTGAAAGAAAGATCATCAAAACCACACACGGAATGGAAAGCATTAAAACAAAGTTAAAAGATTTTCCAACATACTTTTTGAAATCATCAATTTTCTTATTTTTCACAAAATAAGATAAACGTGGAATCAAAACTACACCCAGAGATGTAACTAATGCCAGGATTATCCGGTTTATCTTCACAGAAGCGTTATACAATCCCACGTAATAATCACCAGCTAAAAAACCTAACATTACAGAATCCAACTTGATGTAAATGCCGATTGAAATAGTTGTAGCAAAAATTATCAGGATTGGTTTAAGATGCTGTTTCAAATTCAGATTTTTAAATTTCAAAACCACATATTTTCTTAAATTCAAAAAATTAATAATGAACGAACCACTGGCTGCCACCACAATCAGGAAAGCATATTTCAAGTAATCGCTTTTCCCTCTCACAATTAAAAAGAGGAGCACGATCGATAAAACTTTAAAAAATATATTCCTGATAGTGATAAATCTAAAATCCTCAATTCCTTTGTAAAACCAATCTAACGAAAAAATCGTCAGAATCAAATTGGGAAGCAAAATCAGGAAAAGAAGTTTATCAGCTTGTATTTTATTGATTGTTCTAAAAGAGATAAAAAATAGTACTACTGCAATGAGCATTGAAAATAAATTAATGAGCAGAATTTCATTCACTGTTTTGGAAAGAACTTCTTTATTATCCCTGCATTTTGCAATTTCTCTGAGTCCGTAAACCGGGATTCCCAGCATGGCAAACATAACAAAATATCCCAGAAAAGAATCTGCAAAATACACTTTGCCAAGCATCTCAGGACCCAAAACTCTGGTAACATACGGAAAAGTTATCAGCGGAAAGAGAATCTTGAGAATATTCCAGATAGTATTATACAGGTAGTTTTTAACGATTGATTTCTGCTTCATTCCTCTAAATTTTCCGGTAGATCTCTGCTGTTTTCTGAGCTATCACATCCCAAAGATAATTTTCTTTAATAAGATTTTTCAGTTTCTCATTCTTATCTTTATTCAGGGATTTCTCAATTTTTTCTTTGATGGATTTAACTGAATACGGATTGGCATAATCAGCAAAATTCTTGAAATATTCTTTTGTTCCACCAAAAGGAGTAATCACAATATTAGCACCTGCGAGTCCCGCTTCCAATGCAGCTCTTCCAGGAGTTTCAAATCTTGTTGGCAGGGCAAATGTTTTACAGGTAGCATAAGCAGAAGCTAAAATTGGATCATCGTGAGTAATCCAGGGAATATGGATGATATTTTTGCTTTTCTCTATTTCCTGAAGACACCTTTCCCCTTCTTTATTCTGATGCACATTTCCCACAACAACAGATGGAGCATCGATTCTTTGAAGTGCTTTTATCAAATTCAAGCTGTTTTTCCTACTGGCACCTAAATGCCCAACATGCAAAACAAAATCTTTCAAACCATATTTTTTCTGGAATAATAATGGTTCTCCATGCAGAAATCTTTCTTCAACTCCATTATGAACCACATGGATTTTTCCACGATTCACTCCCAAACCTTTGGCAAGCATCTCGCCTTCTTCAATGGTATTTGGCAATACAAATTCAGCGTTTTCACAGATAGCTTTTGTTATATAAAACTCTGATAAAATTCCTTTAAGAATCTTTCTTGAAAGATTTTCTAAAGCTAAATAAGATTTCACTTTCAAATAGGAGTGTCGATTATAAAATATTGGATTAACCACATATTTTGCTCCGTATAATTTTAGGCTTTGAGCTAAATGATAAGTTCCTATATGAGCATTGAAAATATGAACAATATCGGTTTTTTCTATCTTCAAATTAACATTCCAGTAATCTAATAATTCCGTTTCAATTCCGAGTTTCTGCAAAGCATTTTTCAAATGTAATACTTTGAATGTTGGTCCGCCGCGCATCAGCATTATTGCCTGGTAACTTGCTAAATAGATTTTCATAATTTTGTTTTTCCTCTTTTGGATTCATAATCGTATAAAAGATCTCGCCAGTGTTTTTTCCGAATTCGCCAAATATCTTTTGAAAATTTCATTCTCTCTTTTTTTTCCCAGTCCAGCTCTTTTAATTCAATTTTTTCTTTTATTTTTGTGATGGAAAAACTCTCTTTTTGGGAGATTTTAAGATAGATCATTTCATCGTAATTATTAGAATTTGAAATCAGTTTATTATCTTTTAAGGTGAAATCCGGTTGAATTTTACTTCTCTTTTTCCACCAATTTGAAAATTCTGAAAAATCTGGCTTCCAGATTTTGTGTTTATTTATTTCATTAAAAATTTCATCAAAAATCTCAAATCTTTTCTGATGCGGATGATGATAAAAAATGATTGGTTCATTTTGACGCATTTTTTCGTTTATTAAATTCAAATAATATTTCAACATCTCAGCTTCGGAAAGATGAGACCTTCTCAATCTTCCTATACTAATTGGATGTATCGGAATTTGAAGAACATTGGATTTTTTCCCTTCAATAAAAGGATAGTATGGAAAATCATCATAATTCAAAGCGAATTCGGATGAATATTCAAAATCCAGATCTTCAATTGCTTTACAAAGTTTCGAATTCCATTCTCCAAAAGGTGAAGCATATCCAAATGGAGAAAACTTTGCTCTTTCCAGTTCCTTTTTACCTTCCGAAAGATTATCATAATTCTGCTGATAATCTTCAAAAACGCGATGCCGAGCACAATGAAGTGCAATTTCCTGATTCTTTATATTAATATAAGGTTCAGTATCCAATTTCTGAGAACTTGTATCCACAAACCAGGTTGCTTTTATTTGATTTTTTTCACAAATATAGCTTAATTTTTCAGCGTCTTCAGCTTTGCAAAAATCGGTATCTACTCTAAAAAGAAATGCATTTGTAAAACCATCGGGATAATACCACATTTGAACAAATGGTAAATTTCTTAAATGAAAAAGATGCTCTAAAGAAGTCTTAACAATTCGCCTGATTGGACTTTTTGCTATTTTTGCCACAATTTCTGATGGCAGTTCTTTTCTCTGAAAATAGAATTTCCTGCGAACTGAATGAGTATCTAACATTAAATTATTAACATCGAAAGGCAAAACAAGAATATTTTCTTTTCCTGCTTTACTTTGTTGAATCTGCAAACCCTGATCTAATAATTCTAAATTGTCAGACTTTAACAGATAAATTTTGGAATAAATATCTACAAGCCCTGAGTTTGAAAAAATGGATGTTTCATCTGGAGTCAAGAAATCTAGTTTTTTGGATTTTGTTTTAATCTTGAAAAAAACTGAATAACATCTGGCATCAAATAAAATGGAGCCTTTATTTTGCAAATAAGATAAAATTTCAGTTTTATGCTTTTCTAAAATTATATTAGATAAGATGATAACTGCAAAATTCTCAGGAGTTAAATTAGAATTTTCCGAAATGATTTCATAAAAAATGTCTTCCTGATTTAGGATTATCTCCCAACCAGGATTATTTGGAAAAAGTCCAACTTTTAAAGATATTTTCATTTTTTACTCAAAATCAAAACCTGTGACCATCTGAACTGAGGAATGATTTTTGTGATCAAATTAAAAATCCTACTTTTTAAAGAATCAGGATTATCAGCAAGAGCGAGATATTCGTGTTTCACTACTTTTAGTTCACACATTTCAGCCATTTGAATTAGTTCTTCTTTTGTATATTCTCGATAATGTGCTGGATTTAAATTATAAAATCTTATTCTGCTGATAGTATTTTCCCCAAGAAGCAGTTTTAATCTTCGATAAAGTGATGCTGCATTTGGAGTTGTGATGATAATGAAACCACCCAGATTAAGCAAATAATTTAAAAATAAAAGTGAAAATTCCGGTGCCTCATAAATATGCTCGATTACTTCTGAATAAACTATCAAATCAAATTTTTCATCAGTCCACTTCTGCACATTCTTGCTTTCATTCAAATCAAAAACAATGTGTTTCAGATTGATGGTTTCTCTTTCCCTGTGACCACCTTTATCAACTTCCAAATCCAACCCTAATGTTGTAACACTCAAATAATATTTTGTCAGTAAAACCGACAAATCACTTCTCCCAATATCCAGAATTTTAGCTGATTTATCATGATTAAGATTCTTACATAATTCCATTAGATACTCAAATCTTTTTCTATGATTCTGTAAATATCTATCTTTAGAATCAATACCGCACAATTTCTGCTTTTCCTCTTCAATCCACTTTTCTATCAAATCTTTATAATATTGTTTTGGGTTCATCATAAAAAACCTTTTCTATTTTGCTAACAAATCCTGATATAAATTTACATATTTATAGACTGTATCTTTCCATCGGTGTTTTTCCAAATAACTTTCAAAATCTGATTCTTTGATTTTCTTATCCTCAATCTTCTCTTTGATTCTGAATATTCCATTTGCAACTTCAATAAAAGCAGGTTCGACAATTTCTGAGAATTCTGTTGAAACTTGCTCTGGTAATCCTCCGACATTTGTAATAACCATTGGTTTATGCAAGGAAGCAAAAATATATGGTAATCCACTTTGAGTAGCTTCTAAATATGGTAAAACGCCAATATCGGTGTTTATTACATATTCGAATAATTTGTCATAATCCAAAAACTTTCCTTCAAATTTGACGTAATTAATCAGATTATTCGCTTTGATTATATTCATGATTTTTTCACAATAATCTGGTTTACATTTTCCTGCAATCCGCAATTGAATATTATCCATTTTTTGCCCGTTCACAATATAACTCATTGAATCCAAAAGCATTTCAATGCCTTTATAAGGTCGGATATTCCCTAAGAATAAAATCTTGAAATTCGAATCCTTTTTTCTAATTATTTTTTTTGAACAATACTCCTTTTCCTTTTCGTATGAATTCCCATGCTCAATTACAGAGATTTTATAAAATATTATTTCAGGAAATTGACTCTTAATAAAATCAGATAAACAGATGATTTTATCTGCAATCTGAAAGATTCTATTTTCCAGTAATCTTAATCTGAGTTTATTATGTTGAAGATAATTATGTTGGGTGATAACTATTTTAATACTAAACATCTTAAATATTTTTATGAAAAAATAATCTACAAAAGGAACAGCAATCCAGGAATAATGGATGATATCAGGTTTTTCATTCATTACTTTACAGAGTAATCGAAAATTAGCTATTGGATGACTGAATATTTTTACTAACCTGCGAAGAGAAGGTTTATTTATCCTACTAACGAAATTAAAAAATAAACAGTTGGTTATTACATCATAATTTTTATTATAATAGTTTGTACTTTTTGAATACAAAACCGAGAAAAAATTTATTTCAATATTTGGAAAACTTTGCAAGGATTCAATTAAAGGATAATTGGTATTTGGAGCATTATTATTTGCATCAATAAAAAAAACTTTTATTTTTTTCATTTATTTTTTTTGTTGGATTCATCTATTGGATTAGTGCAATTTTTCCCTTTGAAATTTTTCCATCTGAAGTAAAAACAATATAGAAATAAATACCGGAACTACAATTTTTCTCAGCTTTATTTTTCCCATTCCAACTGAATTGTTCGTAAATATCTTTTTCCAATTTTATCACCAAATCACCACTGAGATCATAAATATTACAGAAAGTATTTCCTTTTGGCATTGTGATGCTGGATTCATTCTCAATCCTGAGGATATCTCCATTATCAGGATAAAACGGGTTTGGATATGCAATTGTTTTGTAAAGTTCGGTTTCAAAGTTATTTTCTGCTGAAATTCCAATTTCCACAGAATTCAATCCTTCGTTCGTTCCTATATGAAGAATCCCTGTAAGTGGTTCATAAGCAAAAGCAGTTATTGTATTGGAAATTAAAGGAGTGTTTTCTGTTGTATAATTTGTAAATTTATCTCTTGATGTATCAAAAACAGTAATTCCAGCATCCTTTGTACCTATCCAGATTAAACCGAAGGGATCCACAAAAAGAACTGTGGGATAAGTTGGTACTGAACCGTAAAGCCGCTCCTGTCCTTCGTAATACCAGTACTCTGGATTTGGATTATCTTCATCCCAGAACCAGGATCCATCTAACCAGACTTTTTTCTTGATATTGGTACCATATTTAAACCAATCTTCGCTATTGAACATAAACAAACCTGATGAAGAAGCTACCCATATTTCCTCAGTGCTATTATTATCTTTAGAATCTATCCCGAGTATCCTTCCAGCATGAAGATCGGAGAAAGGAGTTTTTGACCAGTTGTCTTCATTTGTTATCGGATCTGTCGTATCATTCCAGATCCTTAACCCAGACAACCATCCTCCAAAAAATATTTTCTCTTCTCCAAAAAATACATAATTTGGATCCATGTCATCATTGTAGTAAGGTTGATAGAGATCAAATGTATGGATAACTTCATCATTTTCATTAATAATATTTATCCCAGCGCTGGTTCCACCATAGGAACAAACCCACATCCTGTTTGATTCATCCATTGTTATAAAGCTTATGGTGTTATTCCTCAGATCATTCGCAGAAGTCATGCTGGACCATAATTCGTTAACATCATCAAAAATAGATATCCCCCCAAGCCATCCTTGTGATGAGTTGGAACCCCAGGCTCCGAACCATTTTCTATTGCGGTTGTCCACAGCAATGGAATAAATATTATTACTGCGTAAAGGGCTTTGAGAAGCTTCATAATTTGTCCAAATCTGCGAACCATAAGAAGAAACACCTTTTGTGCCTTTGCTTAATGCAAGAGAACCTTTGTGACCGTTAGTCACCCAAAGGATTCTATTCTTATCGATTACTAGGTCTTTAACTAAATTTGCTCTTATGCAGTTTGGAACAATGTTCGGTAACCAAATGCTTTCGTTGTAAAACATAAATCCTTCTCCCCATGTATAAGCACAAATTGTGTTATTGACTTCCTTAAAGCCCATAATATGTGAATCTAGTAGACCCAGATCATCAATTGTCCAATCGATAAAATCTCCATCAGTTGTTATTTTAGTAATTGCAATATCTGTAGAATCCTGAACAGTCAGGTTATTTTCGTCCCATAAACCATAACCCAACCAAAGAGTATAAGCTTGATCCAAATAAACAGGAAAAACACCACCTGAATAAGGTAAAATGCTTTCATCATAAATAGTCCAATTGTTTATATCAGGTAGTTCAAAAACTGCAGCACCACTCTCTGTTCCAATTGCAATTCTCTCGTTTCGTATTGAAATGGAAGTAACGATATTTCCTGGTAACTGGGAATTACTAGTATCCAAATGTTTCCATGATGTGAAAACATTCATAGAATCTTTATGAACATAATCCAAACCATATTCACTTCCACAAAACAGATAACCACTTTCTGAAATTTGTAGAGAAGTGATATTATTGGCTGAAAGTACATTTTCATTTGTATAATTATTCACTAAAAAAGGAAAGGGGAATTCGGGATTATCAGCAAATACACTTACACCTTCTTGAGTTGCAATAAAAATCAAGCTATCCTTATGTACAATTTTATTTACCCAGTTTGATGCTAAACCAATAATTTCAGAAATTGG
>JAGLWO010000549.1 GCA_023133395.1 Candidatus Cloacimonadota bacterium
CGATGGTGGGACCCGCTCTTACGTGATATGCTGCTTAATGAACAATCACTTCCGGAAATGGATTATAGTAACATTAATTCTAGAACACGTGAAGGTGCAGAATATCTTGTCATCTGTCCTGATGATCCCGATTTTCTTGCCTGGGCAGATTCAATTAAGGTATTCCGTACAAAACAAGGAATATTAACAACTGTTAAAACAACAACAGAAGTAGGTGGAAATAATGCAACTGCAATCGAGAATTATATTGATGATGCTTACGCAAACTGGGATCCAGCACCCACAGCTGTATTATTGCTCGGTGACTATGGAACTACCGGAAATACGATTATTTCTCCTATATATAGTAGTTTTGTCTCCGACCATATTTACGCTGATGTAAACAATAACATGATGGCAGATGTTATATTAGCCCGTATGACAGCCCAGAATCCTACACACTTGGAGACCATGATAACCAAATTCTTGAATTATGAGCGTACTCCACCTGAAAATCCAAACTACTATGATAATCCAGTAACAGCAATGGGTTATCAATCAGACCGCTGGTTCCAGCTTTGCTCGGAAATAATCAATGGTTTCTGGGAATATGGTTTAGGAAAAAACCCTGTTCGTGAAAACGCTGGTTATGCAAATGGTCAAGCACCCCCAAGCTGGTCAACAAACCAGAATACCTGGATGATTCTAGAGACCTTTGGACCTGACAGTCTTGGTTATGTTCCTGCCACACCATCTCATCTTACAGACTGGGGTGGTAACGCCTATCGTCTTAATAATGATATTAATAGTGGCGCATTCATGCTTCAACACCGTGATCATGGAAGTGAAACCGGATGGAGTGAACCAAGTTATTATATTAGCGATCTTTCCGGTTTACAAAATGAAGACCTTGTCTTTGTATTTTCCATTAACTGTCTTACTGGTAAATTTAACATGACCGGTGAATGTTTTGCAGAAGCATTTCATAGATATACTTATAACGATCAAAATGCAGGTGCTTTGGGAATTATTGCTGCTTCTGCAGTATCATATTCATTTGTGAACGACACCTATGTTTGGGGAATGTATGATAATATGTGGCCTGAATTTATGCCTGCTTTTGGAACCACTCCAGAGGCGAGAGGAATTCTTCCAGCTTTTGCTAATGCAGCCGGAAAATATTTCCTTCAGGGTTCCAATTGGCCTTATAACCCTCAAAATAAAGCTGTTACATATTATCTTTTCCATCATCATGGAGATGCATTTACCACGGTTTATTCAGAGATGCCACAAAACCTTACAATTGTACATGAACCGATTTTACTCAGTGGTTTAAGTTTCTTTGAAGTAACTGCGGATGAAGGTTCTTTGATTGCTCTTTCAGTTGAAGGAGAATTAATAGGTGTGGCAGAAGGAACCGGTGCTCCTGTTTCTATAACTATTGAACCGCAAATTCCTCCAACTGTGGTTGATATTGTAATTACAAAGCAAAATTATTATCGTTATGAAGAGCACATTCAGGTTATTCCTCCCACTGGTCCTTATGTGGTATTTAATGAATATATGATTGATGATGCAACAGGGAACGCAAATGGTGTCCTGGATTATGGTGAAACCGTGAATCTTGATATGGCGGTGAATAATGTTGGAAACCAGCA